>JBHOQQ010000184.1:0-14972 GCA_042408955.1 Thermomicrobiales bacterium | reverse complement strand
CCGTAGTGGCTTCGGCCGCCCGTGCCGACGACGAACTGCCGGATCCCGTGCTCCGGGTCGGGCTGGCCTTGGTCATCCAGTGGCGCGAACCGCTCATATGTATGGTCATGCGCGACGAGTACGACATCCGCGCCTGCCTGGAAGCGAGGTGCGTCAGAGCGGCACCTTCGGCGTGTTGAAACTGACACTAAGCGACGGGGGATATGACTGGGAGTTCATACCCGTCGAGGGCGAGACGTTCACCGACGCAGGGAGTGACCGCTGTCACTAACTATTCGGTCCGTGACCCGACGCTCGGTAAGAGCACCGAGCCGCGGTCCGAAATGAAAGGAGGCGCCCCTTCATGCCGGTTTAATCCGGTGCATTTAAGGTGATGGCAACAGGTAGCGACGACGGCACCAGGACATAGGGCAACATGCGCATCCTCGTTGTGGAAGATGAACGGCGGCTTGCTGATCTGCTCTGGCGCGGCCTTGCGGAGGAAGGTCACGCGGTCGATGTTGCCTCAAGCGGTGAAGAGGCGCTTGATTGGGTTGAGCTTACCGAGTTCGATGCGATCGTTCTTGACATCATGCTCCCTGGAATCGATGGCTTGAGGGTGTGGCGCTGGCGAAGTTGGCGGCGAATCGCAACGCCGATCCTGATGCTCACGGCGAAAGACGCGGTGCCAGACCGTGTGGCCGGACTCGACGCAGCAGCAGATGATTATCTCGTCAAGCCGTTCGCATTCGCTGAGCTTGCTGCCCGCTTGCGCGCATTGGCTCGCCGTCCGACGCAGGCCACTGATGCGATACTCTCCGTTGGCGATCTGCTCCTTGATCCTGCTGCCCGCCGCGTCTGGCGGGGAGGCACCGAAATCACGTTGTCGAACAAGGAATTCCGCATTTTGGAATTCTTGATGCGAAACCCAGACCGAGTTATGACCCGCGCGATGATAGCGGATCGCATCTGGGATTACGGATTCCCGGTGGTTACCAACGTGATTGATGTGCACATCCGTTCGCTGCGCCGGAAGCTGAACGATCCTTTCCCAGGCCGCCTCATTCAGACGGTGCGGGGCGCTGGCTACCGCATTTCTGACCAGGCATGACAGCCCGCTTGCCAATTCGCTGGCGTCTCACGCTCTGGTATGGAGCTTTTTTGGCCGTGGCGCTGGGAGTATTCGCACTCGGAACCTACGTGGGGCTGCGCTACGTCCTAAACGACGGCTTCAAGCAGCAGCTTCAGAGCGATGTTGCAGTTGCTCGCACGGCCGTGCGTTTTGGTTCCGATTCGATTTCCCTGGATCCGGAGGCACTTGCCAGCTTTGCCAATGACGAACGCGTCGTGCGCTTGTTCGGACCGGATGGTTCGACCCTGGTTGATACCAGTGAGACCGTGGAAGACGTGCCGAATGACCCAGTGCTTGTGCGCAACGCGCTTGCCGGGCACTCGCAAACGACAAGCGTGGCAAGCGCCGAATCGGTGTTTCGCATGGTCACTCTCCCGGTGCAGTCTGGTGATGCAATTGTTGCCATACTCCAAGTGGGGCGCTCACGTGAAGACGTTGAGGATGTCCTGCATACCCTACCTCTTCTCCTCGGCGTGTTGATGCCCCTGGTCTTGGCCGTCGCGGCTGGGGGAGGTTACATCTTGGCGGGCCGGGCGCTGGCGCCAGTTGCGGTGATCACCGGCCTTGCGGAGAGGGTTGACGCGCATGATCTCACCGCGCGCCTCAATTTGTCGCTGCCAGACGACGAGCTTGGCCGCCTCGCACGTACGTTCGACACGATGCTGGCTCGCATCGAAGATGCCTTCGAGCGCCAGCGCCGGTTTCACCGGCGACGCGGCGCATGAGTTGCGCACGCCCCTGAGCTTGATGCGCAGCCAGGTCGACCTGGCGCTTGCCCGCCCGCGTTCCCCTGAGGAATACCGGGAAGCTCTTATGGGGCTCGATCGTGATCTGGAGCGACTGACAGCACTGGTCGCGACGCTCCTGACGCTGGCGCGGGCGGATGCCGGGCGCTTGCTGCTCGATTCCGCGCCGCTCGACGTGGCCGAGATGATCTCGCTTTGCCTTGAGCAATACGCGCCACTGGCGGAAGAGGCTGGCATCAGGCTCGTTGATGAGGCATCGAGTGTCAGGGTTGTCGCTGATGAGGGGCTGCTCATCCAGGTGCTTGTGAACCGCTTGGACAATGCTCTGGCCCACACGCCTGCCGGTGGAACCATCGCAGTTGGTTGTGCGCAATCGAAAGAGTAGGTCCAGATCTGGGTGAGTGACACGGGGGAGGGTATCGCGCCGGAGCATCACACGCGCGTTTTCGATCGCTTCTACCGCGTTGATGCCGGACGGGCACGGGCAAATGGCGGCACTGGACTTGGGCTTGCACTTTGCAAAGCGATGACCGTGTGGTGACGCTCCGCGAAGGCTCGATTGTCGCCGATCAGGAACATTCCCATGTCTACTAGATACGCTTGGGAGAACCCAGTTCCAGCGTCCCGAACGTTGTTTGTGCGGTACGTCTGGGCGGATCTCGTTCGCAACCCGCGCCGGACACTTTCGACCGCGGTCGGGGGGATGCTGGGCGTTGGATTCTCCTGCGCCATTTTGTTCTTCATTGACGGTCTGTCGGCGTCGATGACGCAGCGAGCGGTCGCGCCGCTGGCGATCGATATGCAACTCGTGTCGAACGATCCGCTGGCAGGCGACGTGCGGTTTGGATTAGCAGTTGAGCCCAGCGGGCCGGTGCAACCAGGAGACGTCATCCACGTACGTCTCTCGTTCGAAAACGATGGGGCTACACCGGCGAATGAAGTCATCGTGCGCTCCGTTCCGGCTGCCGATCTCGTTTACGTTGCCGATTCAGCAATGATAGACGGCATGGCCATGGCTGGGGCGGAGAACCCGTTTGCCCGCGGACCGGCAAAGGTCGGCGTCAACATCGGCACGGTTAAGCCTGGTGCCACCGTGGTCATGGAGTACCAGGTGACGGCATCCGCAAGGCGCGCAATCTCCGAGCGCGACGTTGTGTCGACGTTCTCGACACGCGAAGCTGTTATTCCGGTCGGGCGAACGCCCCGCGCCAAAGCGCCTAGGTGAGCTAGCAACGGATATCGAGAGCCTCAAGGGTGTCTCCTTCGCTGAGCAACTCTCGTTCGGCGACCTGCCGCCTGGCGCACTCAAGGCCGCGGCGGCTGTGGATGGGTTAGTCCGCGCCTTCGGGTTCGATGCAACCTATCCACAGCACGATCCCACCATCAAGATTGTCGAGGGGTCGCAGGTGGCGGGTGAGGCGATGATCAGCGCCGAGGCGGCGGATTCGCTCTCCGTCGGCATCGGCGATGCCGTTGCACTCACATTGCCCGACGGATCGGAATTGCAGACGAGAGTCAGCGGCATCGTCGATCTCTCTCGGGCGCGGTCGCTCTTCTCAAGCCGGCAAGGAGCAGATCTGGAGGCATTCATCTACGTGCCCTACACACTCGTTGTCGATCCGGCAACCTTCGATGAGGTGGTCGTGCCTGCCTTCCGGCGCGCTGCCACCGGCCGAGGCGCACGGGTAAGGAGCCCATTGGTGCGTGAGGTCGATGTTGGGGTGGACGAAGAACTTCTCGATGCCGTTCCACGTGTCGCGCTCGGTCAAACGCAACGGATCGCCGAGGAAATTCTTCGCGTGGCCGAGGAGCAGGACTCCGTGCTCGCACGGGACTCCAATACGCACCGCTGGGCCTCGAGGCAAGCCCAAAACTCGATCTTGGATCAGTATTTCCTGCTGGATAACATTTCGAACAAACTCGCCGTGGCCCGTGACGACGCCGAGGTCGCAAAGCGGATGTTCGTCTTCCTGGGTATCCCTGGCGGTCTCCTCGCGGCCATGCTCGCGGCCTACGCTGGCGTCGTGCTGGCTGGTGCTCAGCGCCGGGAGCAGGCGACTCTGCGCATCCGCGGGGCGAGCCGGCGACACCTCCTATCGATGCTGACTATGCGCGTCAGCCTAATAACGGCGGTCGGAGCGGCGGCAGGAATCCCGACCGGCTATGTCACGGCCGCCGCGGTGCTTGGGCATCACACGCTCACCCGGGCGACGACGAGGGATCTCATTGCGTCGGCGGTGCTTGGGACGATCTTGGGCCTCCTTGCCACGAGCGCCGCCCTCTACATTGCAGGGCGCCGGATGA
Source organism: Thermomicrobiales bacterium (assembly GCA_042408955.1). Classification (GTDB taxonomy): domain Bacteria; phylum Chloroflexota; class Chloroflexia; order Thermomicrobiales; family UBA6265; genus CALGSZ01. The sequence goes on along the minus strand of JBHOQQ010000184.1, from coordinate 10,811 downwards.
TTGACCGCGACATCAACGAAGAGCGGGGACGGCTTTGGACGCACCCTCCCGCGTGGCGACGATATCGCCTTGACCAACTCGGTCTCTTGGCAATCCTGGTCGCGACAGCGATCGTCTTCAGTAAATCAGGGTTCGAGGGGACGGCAGGCTCCGTCTACGAGGGGCGCGCGGTGCGGCTTTCACTTGGCTTGCTCCTCTTGCCGGTCGGCGCCTGGGCCGCGGGAAGTCTCTTTGGGGGGCGCCTCCTTGCGTAGTTATTGGTCTGGCGGCGGACGGCGCGGTCTACCGATCTTGAGCGTCCCATACTCCTCCTTTATCGAAGAAGCCTCAAGCGGCGACCGTGGGCTCTGGCAGATGTCACCATCATCCTTGGGTTGATCGTCGCGCTGGGTACGAGCCTGGCGATCTTCACTGCCTCCTATGACGATGCCAAGAGCGCCGACTCTCGCTATACGGTAGGTTCCGATCTCAAGATTGTCCCAAGCCCGGCGAATGAGCGCATCTATCGCTCGACCGACGCAACCGAGTTCGCGATTGATGGTATTGATGGCGTTGTGCCGATCGTCTACGGGGTGCACAATGTCGTGCTCCGCTCTCACCGCACGACGGAGGTCGCTAATCTCGCGGCGCTCGACCCCATTGCCTACGCACGGATCGCGCCCGCCAACGACGCGGATTTCTTGACCGGATCTGCGTCCGGAAGCCTCGGTCTCCTGGACGCGCAACCTGATGCGATCTTGCTCAATAAGGACATGGCCGATTTTCTCAAGCTGAAGGTGGGCGATACCCTCTGGGTCTTGCTCGCGAGAGCGACCTCGGAGCAGGTCGAGGTCGAAATGTACCTGATTGGATTGTTCGATCGCCTCTCAGGCTTTCCTGATGGCGTGCACGCGGTGATGAATCTGGAACCGCATGAGGCAAAGGTCGCTTCGACAACGCCAGCGTTCTTCCTAGCACAAACGACCGATCATTCAGACTCCTCGCTTGCGCGAGTGGCAACGGCGCTTCGCAACGGGCCAGGAGCAGATGGCGGGTTGCAGATCGATACGCGACTGACAGCGCTGGCGAAAGATCAGTCTAGCCTGGCGGCGCTTAACATCAACGGGCTGCTCACGCTCGACTCTACCTATTCTTTGGCGATGGGCACGGTGACGATCGCGATTTTCGTGTTCGGTCTCCTGCTCCAGCGGCGCCGGGAGTCCGTCACGCTGCGAGCCCAAGGTATGCAGCCAAGGGCGATACGGACGCTCATTGGAGCAGAGGCAGGGACTGCGGCCGTTGCTGGTTGCTGCGTCGGGATCATCGGTGGGCTGGTCATGGCCTTCTATTTCATCAACGTGCTTCGCCCCCTGTTCCTCCTTGATCCGCCATATTCCGTGCCGTTAGGTTCGTTGCTAAGAGTCGTGGGCTCTGTCTTAGCGGCGATGGTCGTGACGTCCGTAGCCGCCTCATCGCTTGTGAACCGGCTGCGGGTAACCGAGCTCCTACGCGATGAATGACGCTGGGGGACGATCCCTCGTAGTCGTACCAACTGTGCTGGCGACACCTCAGACCGAGCATCGCGCCATGTGCCAAGACTGCTAGGCGGGTAGCCTAGCCGACGCAGGCGTGCATTTGCAGCGGGCCAAAGGACGCGATGATGGCGCTTCACGCGCTCAGTTAACGGCGAATTCATGTTTCCCCATTAGAAGAATAGAACGCGGCCGGCGAGATCTGTGTATCACCAGATCAGCGAGGAGGAAGCCATGCGGAGGAAAGGGTGTTGGAGGATGCTGCTGGCCGGCTGGACGCTCGTCACGCTCGTGGGGGCCGTCGTCGGGGCCAGCACGATCGCCGCTACCACATTCCAGATGCTCCACGGATCATCTCTCCACCGCTGGCTCGCGATGAAGAACATGCTGACGAAGCGGCGGTGCTGGCCGAACATCTTCAGATCGCCTGGGAGGAAGTAACACGAACCGTGCAAGGTGATCCGGTAAAGGTCAGGGGCTACGAAGTGACGGTCACCCACCTAGAGAGGGAGGACCCAAACGGTTTCTCCCAGCCAGCATTCGATGTGCATCTTCCCGCGGATCACAACACGCTTTCCGTATCCCCTGAGTTTCTTGACCCGCACACCCTTTACGAGCTTGAAGTCTTGGCACTCGAAGAGAGTGGCAATCAGACCATTACCTCTGGCTTTTTTGTCACGGAATAGTGCTGCGCCGTCGCTTTATACGAGTTTGACGGATGCGCCCAGAGCGGTAGTGCGCCGCGCTTCCCTTAGTGAATTGCTATCCATTCGTACCCCTTTGGCTATCCATTCGAACCACCGAGGCAGTCTCGGTCGCGCTAGGCTGCGCTGATACAGACCGATCGGGCTAGGACGATTGGGGAGTAGTGAATTCGAGGCGCAGCGACTGCGGGGCAACCTATGCCAAACATCGTTGGAGCACCCAGGCGCTTTCGCATTGAATTTCAATCCGAGGGGCGATCGCGAATCTTTGGCTGGGCCGAGGGGCTTGCCGCGCATCATCACAGCCTGGCACCGTATGTGTCGCGCCTACGCCTTGAGGCGATGGGAACCTTTGGGGTGGTGGTGCTCGTTGACGAGGCGACAGGGATGATCGTGGCCCGGAGACGCCTCGGACCTTCCCACCTAACGTAAGTGCCAGGAACCCGATTAGCGGCTCGCATTGCTGGAAATCAGGAGACACATGCGAAGGGAGGCGAAGCGCTGCCAGCTTCAAGCTGCGGAGCCTCCGGCTGTTTGCTTGCGCTCACTGATTCTTAGGTGTGATGATCTGCACCTGGCCGGCGTCAATCTCGTAGCGCGGCAAAAATCCGATCGCCTCCAACGGCAGAAGATCGTGGTCGGTCGCGGTCAAGACGACCTGGGTTTCGAGCTTGCTGACGGAAACCAGAAGCTCGTGGCGGCGCTGGACATCCAGCTCCGACAGCACATCGTCGAGGAGCACGACTGGCCGCTCTCCGGATTGACTTGCCATAAGATCGGTTTCCGCAAGCTTGAGTGCCACCACGGCCAGGCGTTGCTGACCGCGCGAGCCAAATGCCGCGAGTTCCCGACCATTTAGTGTCAAGCGAACGTCATCGCGATGAGGACCAAGGAGCGACATTCCACGCCGGATCTCGTCGGCTCTGTGATCGGCGAGTTGCTCGCTGAAGCGTTGCGCGATCGCCGGCACGAGGTGATCTAACGTCTTATTGGAGGTACCCGCGGTAACTTCCTCGGCCACGCTCGGCTGATAAGTCACTTCGAGCGCGAGATCGCCAGCGAATTGCGCAAACCTCTCCCGTGCAAATGCGGACAGCTCGCGAATGGCCACGAGCCGGCGCGCGATGAGGGTCGAGCCAAACGAGACAAGCTCGTCGTCCCAGAAAGCGAGCTGCGTGGCGACTGCGGGTGAAAACGGATTCATCCCAGCCCGGCTGAGCGATTTGAGCAAGCTATTTCGCTGCTCAAGGATCCGGTTGTACCGCGCGAGGGCACGCAGGTATCGGCCGTCGATTTGCGACACCATCACGTCGAGATATCGGCGGCGCGTGGCCGGCGGCCCGGTTACTAATGCAACATCTTCAGGAGAGAACAGCACGACCTTGAGCGTGCCGACGACATCCATCGCTCGGACCGGCCGGCCGTTCAAGCGGATAGATTTCTGTAGTGGAGTGGCACCAGTTGGATCGGCCTGCAATGCGATCTCGATCTCCGCTTGACCCTGGCTCCAAGCGACTTGGCCGGCCGCGCGGGCAAACGGTGGAAAGCCAAGCTCACTCCCGCTGGACCAGTTGATCAGTTCGCGATCCGGTGCGCCGCGGATGGAGCGGGTGGTGGCCAGGAAGGCGATCGCCTCGACCAAGCTCGACTTTCCGGAGGCGTTGCTCCCAAAGAGCGCGATTCCGGAAGGGGGTAGGTCAAGCCGGAGATGCCGAAACAAGCGGAATTCTTCGAGTTCTAAAAAGCGTAAATGCATTATCTGACGAGCAGGACGATCGAAATGACGAGTTGACTCATGGAAGGCAAGCCCATCATCCCGCGTCGGTCAAGCAACGACGATGCGAACGGTGACGCACGTCAACTCGTGCCGGCGAACGGATCCAGCCTAGTGAGCACCGATCACCATGGGCATGATGACATGAGTGTAATCGTCCGAACCAGATGGGCGGACGACACCCGCTTGATTAGGTCCATTCATGCCGAGAAAGACCTGACCCTGCTTCAACACGCTCAGCACGTCGGTCAGGTAACGGGCATTGAACGCGATCTGAAGCTCGGGGCCAGCAACCGAGGCGTCAACGAAGGACTGGCTATTACCGCGCTCCGCGGCTGAGGCGGACACCTCCACGGTGCCGGGCATGACATCGTCATCGCTCGGGTGAATCAGCAATCGCACGACATCATTGTTGTCGCGCGCGAAGTAGGAGGCGCGGCGAACCGCATTAAGGAACGCATCGCGCCCGAGTTCGACGCGCGTGTTGAACTCGCGAGGGATAATTTGCCGGAAATCTGGGAAACTTCCCTCGATCAGGCGAGACAAGAACTCGGTTTCACCGATCCGTGCCAGAAGCTGGCTTTGATTGGGCGTAATAGCGAGACGTACCGGCTCCGAGCCATCTCCGAGTAACCGGGCGAGCTCGCGAATCGCGCGCGCTGGCACGATCACATCCAGGCGCGATGGTACGGGTTCGGCCAATTCGCCTTCGCGCACAGCAAGCCGGAATCCGTCCGCGGCTGCCATGGTCAATTTCTGCCCCTCGAATCGCATCAGGACACCCGCGAGGACTGGCCGGCTGTCGTCGGTAGCGGCGGCGAATTCGACCTGGGCAACCATCTCGCGCAAAACCTGGGCATCGACGGAGGCGCCGTACGCCTCGTCGCCGACTGATGGGATGACGGGAAAATCGTCGGCGTCAATGCCATTGATGGCGGCCTTGTCCCTCCCGCACTGCACGGTCAGCGTGTAGCGGGTGGAATCTGTCGTCAGGTGGACGGCGTCGTTCGGCAGCGTGTTGACGAACTCGGACAGGAGACGAGCGTCAACGGTAATGCGGCCATCTTCCTCAACCGACGCGCCGATCCACGTGGTAATGCCAATCTCGAGATTGGTCGCCGCAATTTTGAGCCGCCCTTCGTCGGTCGCGAGGAGCACATTGCTGAGAACTGGAAGGGCGGTTTTGGTCGCGACCGCGCGCGATACCTGGGCAAGCGAACGTTGCAAATTCTCTTGGAGGCAAGAAACCTTCACCCGGACCGTCCTTCCATCGGTAGTGTCCGTACACTTTGCTGAGATTATACCACAGGCGGCAGGAGAACGCGGTTGTGGCGCGCGTTGCCAATGGGGCAAGCATCGCCCGAGCTTGGCCGGCCGGGGCCTGCACGAAATGGAGCGATGGCCGGGGCAGACCGCCCTGCTTTCCCACTATTGGGCCAGATGGTGAGGCCAGAATAAGACCCGCCAGCCATGCGTGTTCTTGCCTGCTTGACACCGAACGAATGTTCGTCTAGAATGATCACGAACAAATGTTCTTCACCCCGCGAGGAGGTCCAGAACCATGGCGCAGGAGCAGAGCACGTTCGATCCCAGCAAGTACCTGACGAAGGTGGGCGGGGCGGACTATCTTGAAGTGAAGTGGCGGCTCGTTTGGCTGCGCGAGCTACATCCGGATGCGGCGATCGAGACCGAGCTTGTCAGCCACGATGGCAATCTCGCCGTCTTCCGCGCGCGCGTGTCCATTCCCGGCGGAGGCTCCGCGACAGGATGGGGCAGTGAGGGCATTGATGACTTCCGGGATTACCTGGAAAAGGCTGAGACCAAGGCGCTTGGCCGTGCGTTGGCGGCGCTCGGCTTTGGGACTCAGTTTTGTCCTGACTTCGACTTCGGGGCAGCTCAAGGAGCCGTCGTTGACGCGCCGATTGATTTCGCTTCAACGCGTGGCCGCCGGATGGCCGATGGTCGTAGTGCCGAGGGTGAGCGCCGGGTCGCGAGCCTGAACCAACCGGTGACGCCACGCCAGCTCAAGTTCATCCAGGCGATCGCCCGCGAAAAGGGAATGACCGACGAGGAAGTGAACGCTGAGGTCGAGCGGGTGTATGGCCGGAGCAGTGTCACCGAGCTCGATCGCCGAGATGCATCTTCCTTCATTGACCGCTTGCAGGCGCGGCGCGCGGTGACAGAGTCGGATCTCGCGTCATAGGGCAAGGAGCGCAGCCGTGAGGAAGACGCGGAACCAGGGACAACTCTCTGCACCCGGAGCACCAGGGCAAGAGCTTGAGTGGCGGCGAGAATCGCTTGCGCGGCGCCTTGAGGACGGCTACCGTCGCATAGATCAGGCACTCGCTGTTGGAGAAGATGTTGCCGAGTGGGAACGGTTCTGGATCCGCCTGCTCCGAGAATACGAGGCCATCTGCGATACGTTGCAAAAAGCCGCCTAGCCTGAATGAATTGCGGCTCGGCTCTGTGGTCCAACCCGTTTCAACCAGCAAGCGCGATCATCGCGGCCGGTACCGGCGTGCTTCCATCGCCGGTACCGGCCGCGTTCTCTGCTCTAGATCAACCAGCGTCGCGCTACGCCTGTGCTGACGATGCTTCGTGGATCGTGACCGACTCGATCGTGACCGGCTCGGCCGGCACCGATTGCTCGCCACGCTGATTGACTCGCGTCGGTGTGTCCGCGATGGTGCTTACTGTCTCCATACCGCTCGTGACCTTGCCGAAAATGGTGTAATTTTTCGGCAAGCGGGTGCCGTCCGGCCCGACCACGATGAAGAACTGCGAGCCGTTGGTATTCGGGCCGGCGTTGGCCATGGCCAGCGTGCCAATCTCGTAATCTCGCTTGATTGGCTCGTCCTCAAACCGGTAGCCAGGCCCTCCGGTTCCGGTACCAGTCGGATCGCCTCCCTGAATCACAAAGCCCTTGATAATCCGGTGGATCGGCGTGCCATTGTAATACCCAGCGCGGGCCAGGCAGATGAAGTTGTTCACCGTCTTTGGCGCATCTTGCGGATAAAACTCGATGTCGAACGACCCTTTGTTCGTTTCGATCGTCGCAGTGTACCGGCGCGATGGATCGATCACCATTGCCGGAGGTTGCTTCCATTGCTGATAGGCCACTTCACCGCTCCCTTCTTGATTCAGTTGCCGATCCGCCGCTGTCCAACATCCCGATTCGATGTCCGCGTTGGACGAGGTAGGTGGGCGTGGCGTTGTGGCATCACCGTCCCCGGCGGTCACTCCACAGCCGGCAAGCAAGATGATAGCCAGCACCACCAGTGTCCCTCGCCACGTGCTCATGCCCATACTCCCCGTCTGTCGCCCTCCGCTCGGCAGAATCGCGGCATGCCGATCTCGCCGCGACCGGACAAGCCTACACGATGAGCATGGCGTCGCCGAAGGAATAGAAGCGGTACCGCTGCGTAATGGCCTCGTGATAGGCGGCGAGGATGCGGTCCTTCCCAGCGAAGGCGCTGACCATCATGAGCAGCGTGGATCGCGGCAGGTGGAAGTTCGTCAACAGCGCATCCACCAGTCGCCATTGATAGCCAGGCGTAATGAAAATATTGGTGGGACCGGTATAACCTTGAGGCCGCTCCGGGTTCCACTGGTGTCCCAACGTCTCCAGCGTTCGCGCGGACGTGGTGCCGATGGCCACGATTCGTCCGCCGCTCGCTTTCACGCTGGCAATCTGGCAGGCGGTATCATCGCTGACCTGGCACCATTCCGTGTGCATCTTGTGCTCGGCTACGCGCTCTACGGAGATGGGCCGGAAGGTATCCAGACCGATGTGGAGCGTGACTTCCGCCCAGCCAACTCCACGCTCCTCTAGCTCCTGGCGCAATCGCTCGGTGATATGCAAGCCGGCTGTCGGCGCCGCGGCTGAACCGGGCACGCGAGCATAGACGGTCTGATAGCGCTCAGCGTCGTGGAGCTCTTGATGAATGTAGGGCGGGAGCGGCGTCTCCCCATAATCCTCAAGGCGCAAATCGGCGCGATCCAGGAACCGCACTTCGACGAGCCCATCTTCGCGGCGCGCGATGATTTCAAGCATGGCATCGGGCGCACAGGGATTGCGTGGAATCAGGTGGAGCCGATTTCCTGGATGCAGGCGGCGGGCGGGCCTAGCCAGAGCCGTCCAAACGCCCGGCTCACGCTCTTGCAACAGCAAGATCTCCGCATGGCCACCTGTCTGTGCCTTGCGCGCGTGGAGGCGAGCGGGGATAACGCGGCTGTTGTTCGCCACCAGGAGATCGCCGGGCTGGAGCCAGCGTGGAAGCTCATAAACCCACGAGTGATGAATCGCACCGGTAGCCCGGTCGAGCACAAGGAGCCGGGCGCGGTCGCGATCCGGAAGGGGAGTCTGGGCAATCAACTCCTGAGGCAGATCGTAGTCGAAGTCGGAGACACGCAGATTCGGATCGATCGTCATAGCGCTTCATCAAATAATGGTTGCTGGCGCGCTTCCAGGGACGGCGGAAGTGGCACCTGAAGGTGCTCGTAGGCCCTTCGAGTGGCGATGCGCCCCCGTGGCGTGCGCTGCAAAAAGCCTAGCTGAATGAGATACGGTTCATAGACGTCCATGATGGTATCGGTTTCTTCACTAGTTGCGGCGGCCAGTGTCTCGATGCCAACCGGGCCGCCTTCGAACTTCTCAATGATGGCACGCAAGATGCGCCGGTCGATATCGTCGAGCCCGAGTTCATCCACGTCGAGCATAGTCAGCGCCGCTGCTGCCACTTCCTCGGTAATCACGCCGCTGCCGTGGACTTCCGCGTAGTCGCGCACGCGCTTCAACAGGCGATTGGCCACGCGTGGGGTGCCACGCGAGCGCAGAGCGATTGCTGTCGCGCCGCCGGGATCGAGCGGCACCCCGAGGATCGACGCGGAGCGCGTGATGATCTCCTGCATTGCTGGGAGGTCGTAGAAATCCAGGCGCAAGACCGCGCCGAACCGGTCACGGAGAGGCCCGGTGAGTAGCGCGAGCCGTGTCGTCGCACCAACCAGCGTGAAGCGAGGGAGCTTGATGCGCATCGTCCGCGCTGCTGGCCCCTTGCCGATGACGATGTCGACGGCATAGTCCTCCATGGCTGGGTAGAGCACTTCCTCAACGACGCGATTCAGCCGGTGAATCTCATCAATAAACAAGACATCTCCGGCCTTGAGATTGGTCAAAATCGAAACGAGATCGCCAGCGCGCTCGATCGCCGGTCCGGACGTCACGCGCAAGCTCACTCCCATCTCGGCGGCAACAATCGAAGCGAGCGTCGTCTTGCCGAGCCCTGGTGGACCATAGAACAGCATATGGTCCAGCGACTCTCCGCGTGCCTTGGCAGCCTCGATCAAAATGGAAAGAACCGACTTTACCCGCTCCTGACCGATGTATTCCGCGAGGCGCCGTGGCCGCAAACTTCGCTCGATCTGCGCATCCTCAGGCCGCACGCGCGTGGTGACGAGGCGCTCATGATCGCGCGACGTGGAAGACATCCGGGCGGCGGGCATATCGGTCATGAACCTAGTATACCTCGAAGGCGAACACGTGTTCGCTATTCTTCGTCGTCCACGAGCATGATCGGAATGCCGTCTTCGATGGGATAGACCCGGCCGCAGACGGTGCAGATGAGGCGCTGCCCCTCAAGGCGAAGATCGGCTTTGTCAACGGGACAGACGAGAATCTCTAGCAGATCGGGACTGATGACGCTGGCGTTGCTTTCTGGTTCGCTCACGGTGTTGCCTCCACATATGGTGTAGGTGTTCCTGCTCCTGGCGTGGCGTACCCTAGCTCCTGGAGGGCTTTGGCGGCAAGCTCCGCAACATAGGTATCCGGACCGGTCTGGATGGTGAGCCGGTATTCAGCGACGGCATCGTCAATGCGAGGCGGAACCCAATGCCGGTACAACTCGGCCAGATCGTAGTGGGCTTGAGCATTACCTGGTTGCGCGGCAAGGACTTTTTGGAATTGGAGTTCGGCGTCCTTGCGCTTGTCACCCTCGGCCAGCGCGCGCGCGAAGTCGAGCCGAATCTCCATATTGCCTGGGTCGAGCCGCAGAGCACGCTCATACCAGCCGATCGCTTCGGTGAGCCGTCCGGTGTTCGCTAGGTAGTTCGCGAGCGCAGCCGCGGCCGAGGCGTCGGAAGGGTTAGCCTCTGCAGTGCTGCGAAGATCCGTTTCGAATTCATTTTCTTGCGATTGATCGAACGTGATAGTGTCGTTGTCGCGCGGATTCGTAAGCTCATCGACAACGACCGTGCCGACGGCGGCCGCGAGGAGCGAGCAGACCGTGAGCAGGGCAAGCACAGAAAAGGCGAGCTGGGCGCGGTTCAGGCGAGCAAGACGGCGCCGTAACGTGCCCTGTGGGCGAGCCGGCCGAAAGGTAGCTGGACGACTATACCGCTGCTGGCTCATATGACGACCGCATACTCCCTGCGTGGCGCCACGAGCGTGGCTCTGGCCGGCGCCTCTTGGACGAAACCATACCATAGGGTTGGGGATGGCTCGTGCTGCGAGCTTGGCAGCGGCAGGGAACAACGAGGGTTCTCGTTAGTGTTTAGGAAGAACAGCGCGTCCGCAGGGGGGTGGTCAAAAGCCATACGTGCTGACGTGGAGGGGTGCAACTACTTTGGCAGCCAGCGCATTTGCGTGCTATACTGAGCAATGCTTCGGGCTGGTGAGCACTGGCAGGCCGGCCTAGCTCAGTTGGTAGAGCAGCTGTTTCGTAAACAGCAGGTCCGGGGTTCGAGTCCCCGGGTCGGCTCCGCTGAGGTGCCAGGCTCGGAGCGGCACGCCGAAGTGGCGGAACTGGCAGACGCGCTACGTTCAGG
>JBHOQQ010000042.1:0-1725 GCA_042408955.1 Thermomicrobiales bacterium | reverse complement strand
GCTTGCGGGTCTGTTGGGATTGGCGCTTGCTGATTAGCAACGGCCTGCCAGTGTTGGATCTGCTGCGGTTGCACGTGGCAATCGCGCGGTGACTCCCGGCTCATGTCGATCAGCGTGCCACCCGCGTTGGTGACGTAGCTCACGACCTGGTTGAGCACGCCAGTCAGCTCTTCCTCGGAGACATCCGGAGTGACAATCGTCATCAGCTCATAAGACCGAGCAGGGCGATAGGGTGTGCGCAATGCGGACTCCTCCCTCTGGGTATGCCCCTCACACCGCTGTCGGGCTTGCGCAACCCGCCGCGGCCAAGGAGCAGAAAGGCATCATACATAAAGGGCCATCGCTCGACGGCCCCGGAGAGTATAGCACGAAACCCAACGGCGGCCGGCCGCCAAGCGAGCTGCCCGCTCCCGAATCTCGCTCCGTGCAGCCACCGCGCGATTGCCACGTGCAACCGCAGCAGATCCAACACTGGCAGGCCGTTGCTAATCAGCAAGCGCCAATCCCAACAGACCCGCAAGCTCCCGCAACGTCTCTTGCGCCTCGGTCACATCGTCATCTTCCGGCGCCTCAAGAATCGCCTGGCCGATTTCGCGCAGCGCGCCGATCGCCGCTGGCGTGTCCAGATCGTCGTCCATCGCGTTGAGAAAACGCTCGCGGAGCGCTGAGACATCAAGCACTTCCTCGATGCCGAAGCTCGGGAATGCCGCCGCCTCCTTCAGGTCCTCGGCTAAGCGAGCCCAGTCATCAAGCTCGTCATCCCGGTATTCCCAAGCATCGCGATAATGGTGGGAGAAGAGGTAGAGCCGCAGTGCGTCCGCGCTGTAGTCACTGAGCACATCGCGCACGAGAACCAGATTGCCCAGCGACTTGCTCATCTTCTCGCCTTGATACCGGACCATGCCGACATGCACCCAATAGCGCGCAAACGGCTTCATGCCCGTCGCGCACTCACTCTGGGCGATTTCACACTCGTGGTGAGGGAAGACGAGGTCCGCGCCACCACCATGGATATCAAACTGCGGCCCGAGATACCGGGAAGCCATGGCGCTGCACTCAATGTGCCAGCCCGGCCGGCCTGGACCCCACGGCGAATCCCACGTTGGCTCACCTGGCTGCGCCGCCTGCCAGAGCACGAAATCGAGTGGGTCGCGCTTGTTCGGATCGTTCGGATTGTTGCCCCGCTCGTTCGCAATTGGGAGCATTTGTTCCCTGGGCAGATGACTGAGCTTGCCAAACTCCTCGAACCGGTCTACCGAGAAGTAAACGCTGCCATTGACCTCGTAGGCACAGCCATTCGCCAGCAGCTTTTCGATGATGGCAATCATGTCCGGGATGTGGTCAGTCGCCCGGACGTAGTGGTCGGGGTCGAGCGCATTCAGGTCTCGCATATCCCGCCGGTATTTCTCCGTCTCGACCCTAGCCAGTTCGTCCCACGTGACGCCTAGCTCCTTCGCCTTGCGCAGAATATCGTCGTCGATGTCCGTAACATTTTGGACATAGGTCACAGGAAAATCCAGGTATCGTAGATACCGGATCAGAATGTCGAACGTCAAAAAGGTAAAGGCATGGCCAACATGCGTCGTGTCATACGGCGTCACACCGCAAACGTAGATCCCGACCGTTCCACGTGGCGCAGTAAACGGCTCGATCTTGCCCGTCTGCGTATTGAAGAGGTACATTCTGCTCCTTCTCCGCTCCGTCTGTCATCTGAGACCGACCGGG
>JBHOQQ010000182.1:0-2743 GCA_042408955.1 Thermomicrobiales bacterium | reverse complement strand
CTGGTCATCGAGGCAAATCGGATCACTTCGTGTGCCATAGCGAAGATGCCATGAGGGCGAGCGGAGGTGATGATGCAGGAGCACGAGCGTGGACCAGCAATGCACGAAGTCGTTGAAGAGCAGGATCTTTTGCGCGAGGTCCGCGACCTGATCGCCAGCCGTGAGCGGGAGGGGATCGTCGGCCTGGCCGAGCGCATCGGGCCCGCGGAGTGGGCCGATCTCGTGCGCCGGCTCGACCCGCCAGAGATCGCGGCCCTGATTGACTGGCTCCCCGATGAGGAGCTACCAGCCCTGCTGGCCGAGCTCGACCCCGTTCAAGCTGCCGGAATTCTCCGCACCCTGGCCCGGTCAGCCGCCGCTGATGCCCTCGAAGCCATGCCGCCCGACGATGCTGCGGACATTGTCGAGGCGCTTCCCAAGGCTGAGGCCGAGCGCATCTTGATTGAGATGGAGCCGGCCGAGGCAGCCGAATTGCGGGGCCTGCTGGAATATCCCCCGGATTCCGCCGCCGGCATCATGACGCCCGCGTTTATCGCGGTTGCCCCCGATGTCCGGGTCGATTATGTCATCGCTGGTCTGCGCCGCGTTGCCGGCGAGGCAATGCCGCTCTCCTATGTCTATGTGGTCGATGCCAGCGATCATCTCTTGGGGGTTTTGCCGCTCCACTCGCTCGTCCTCTCACCCGGAACGACCCTTGTCCGCGACCTGATGATTCGCGACCCAATTCGCGTGCGTGCCGATACCGAGGCCGTCGTCGCCGCGCGGCTGTTGCGCGACCGCAACCTGCTGGCGCTGCCCGTGGTTGACGACGAGGATCGCCTGCTTGGTGTCATCACGATCGACGATGCGATCGAGGTGCTGGAAGAGGAGATCACCGAGGACTACCTGAGGCTGGCTGGTTCGGATGCGGCTGAAATGGAGCGGCGCACGCCCGCGCAGATCGCCCGCCTGCGCCTGCCGTGGCTGCTCGGCACCATGGCCATCGAGCTGATGGCTGGAATCGTGATCCATCGCTTTGATCATGTCCTCACCCAAATCATACTGCTGGCGTCGTTTATGCCTGTGATCTCTGCCATTTCCGGCAATGTCGGACTGCAGGCGGCCGCGATTGTGGTGCGAGGGCTAGACACGGGCCACGTCACCCTAGAGCGCTGGGGCAAGCAGGTGTCACGAGAGCTGGCCACGGTGTTGATCATGGCGCTGGTTTGTGGCGGCGTCCTTGGCACCGTTGGAGCGATCTGGTCGGGACATCTGCCATTCGGCCTGGTGGTTGGCGGCGCCTTGACCGTCGCCATGATGACGGCTGGCTTCATGGGCACCGTGATTCCGATGATCTCGAAGCGCCTCGGGTTCGATCCGGCGACAACTGCCGGACCTTTCGAGACAGCCTTTCAAGATGTCGTCGGCTTTGCGGTCTTTCTCTGGCTTGCATCCCGGCTCCTATCGTGGATTCAGTAGCACGATCGACTGAGCAGTACATGGCCTGGCACGGACGGCGCTGCTTTGTCCCACAAGCTGTGGGGGCCGGTTGGTGTATCGGCTGGGATAGCCGCCAATCAAGCGGCAATTGACCAGCGTCGGCGAGTCAACCGGCGCAACGCAGGAGCATCCTCACCGGGACAATGTGTCTGGGCTAGGAGCAAACCATCGGGCGATGCGTTCCCAGCTGGGTCACTTCTGGATTTGCCACCGGGCACGCAACCTCGAAGACCCAGTCGCTATGCGCTGCCAAGCCGAGATCGGTGGCGCTAGGCGTGAGCTTCGTCCCATAACCGGGCTGAGCCGTTGGCTCCCCGGCGCATTCTTCAGTATGTTGGTGGTGAGTGACGCGCAGCGAATACGCACCGTGAATACGGCATTCATACGATGTGCCGCGGCCTCCTGCCATCCATGCTCGTCTTCGTGGCATGGGCCACCGCTTCCGACGCGAGCAGTGAAGCGACATCCATGGTATCGAGGAGGAGATTTCGTGGTTCGTCATGCTTGGTTTCGAGTAGTCGTTCGCTCACTCTCACTTGCCTTCTCCCTGCTGGCACTCCTTTTCGCCTTCTCGGCGACCGCGATGGCTGGCGGTGGCGATCCGCCGACTGGCCCACAGGTGTCACTCAGCCCAGCGTCGTTTACGGTCGATCGCCAAGGAGCACTGACTGCGACGCTCGTGTTGTCCTGTGGTCCGCTGGAGATTGCCGAAGGCACGGAAGTACCGATCCACATCGGAGCCGCCCAGCGGCGAGGCCATGGGTTGGCGGCTGGCGAAGGATCAACGACGGCTATCTGCCTCGATGCGGTTCAAACGGTGACGATCGTCGTCTCGTCGGCGACCGACCGCTCCTTCCGAGCTGGGCCGATTACCGGGATCAACGAGATCCCGGCCGTCTGCAGCCCGAATGGGTGCGGCCAGGCTTTCGCCGACTTCGAGGAGATCGCGTGGCCGGTCCGGGCCAACCGGGCATAAGCGCGCGGGCAGCCCGGCCTCGCCCGAGACACCTGCCGTGGGTTCCCGATCGCGCGGTCGGGAACCCAAACTTCTAGATCTGCGTGGGCAGGGAACGGGGGATCGTCGCCGTTTCCCGTCTCATTCCGGAACCGTCCACCAGGCGGTGGCGAAACAACGGACGGCCGCCTCATCCACCGTGATGCCGAGGCCGGGAGCATCGGGTACGGTGATCCGGTCGCGGTCATACCACTGGCGGACGTCGCCGAGATCCTCCCGGAGCATCAGCGGTCCGCCCATCTCGACCGT
>JBHOQQ010000177.1:0-14061 GCA_042408955.1 Thermomicrobiales bacterium | reverse complement strand
CCGCCGCTTTGGGACTGCTGCCGTCGCGTGGTGATGAAGGTAGGGTCCCGCGCGGCGAGGCACTGCGAACCAGGTCAGGACCGGAAGGTAGCAGCCTTAAGCAGAGCGCCTTGGGTGACGTGGGGTCGCCTTACCGGAGCTAACGGACGGCAGTAAGCCGGAGGGACGCGATCGACAGGGGGTGCACGGCCAACCCCTTTAAGAACAGTGAAGCCCGCTCACCCGAGTGGGCTTCACCATTTCTCTCTCATGCAATGGTTAGCGGCGGCGACGCTTGACTGGCCGCGGCCCGGTCGCTGGCGCGGCGCTGGTCCCGGCTCCTGCCGTCGCTGGCCTGAGGTAGCGCTCCTTGCGCTGAAGCTCCTCATAGGCCGCTTTCTGGGTCGGGTAATTCTTCCGAACGTCCCAGGCGACGACAATGGCAAATGCCAGCAGGGCCAGCCAGGACAGCCACAGCCAGATCCGCATCCCGAAGCTCAGCGGGTTGATCTGCAGCCACCGGATGCCGAAGAAGAACAATCCAAGGCCGAACAACGTCATGGCCCAACCCGACCACCGCCGGGCCATGCGCCGCAGCACCGGATCGCTGATGAAATAGCGTCCCCAGCCACCGTAGATCGCGGTGGAGACGATGAATCCGATACCGAACACAATGAGAAAGATGATGGCGAACGGGCCAAAGACCTCGTTCGGCCCTGGCACAGTTGTCAAGTAATCCCAGGAGAATGGATTATCCATCGGGAGCGTGCCCCATCAAGATCGACCGACCGCACATTCGTCAACCGCCGGCGAGTATAGCACGCGCCACCGCACAATTCGGCACTGCTCGTCGCTGGGCAGGCCGGTCATCAAAGGCCGCCGGTCATGTAGCGGTCTGCTTCTCCTGAGCTCCATGGTGGACAACGAACAGCGTGATCGTGGTGGTGCCGTCGCTGTTGTCATGAAGCCATGCAATACCCGAATATCCGGAGTCGTTCGTTTCGGCAAGGCCGGCGACGAGGTTGCCGTTGACGGGAGCACCGCCAATCGTTCCGCACGCGATGGCGAGCCTTGGGCGTGCGTGGCTTTGGGACACGGTGATCGCTCGAGGTGCAGCCAAGAGTTGATCAAGCGTCGATTCGATAATGGTGACGCTTGCGCCAGCGGGGACAACGTCCTGGGGAGTGGAACCTGGCTCGACGACATCCGCAAGCACCGCTGTCACATCGCTAAGCGCAGCACAGGTACCCGCGTGGAGCGCGGCTGGATGATGAGCACTGCCCGTGGTCTCCGAGGGAATGACTGGGCGGAGAAACGGCACATTGGAGCCGATCAAGGCGATGGCACCTGCGAGAGCGAGTATGGTAGCCGGCCCGCTGGCGAGGATCAGCGTCGTTTTCCTGGACTCCACTGCCTCGATTGCCGGTGCCTTTGTCCCGATGGTTCCCGATTCTACGCGGTAATGCATTCAGAGGCATGCTGAAGCGAACGTCCGGAGCGATCAGCCGGTTACGATAGCATCGACGGCATGGGTGATTCTGCTGACCGTGCCTTCTCGACTGAGCGTGAGTGCGACTAAATCAACGCGCCAGACGAAATGGGCAAGATCGGGATGCTCAGCGAGAAAGGCTTCGGCAGCGGCGATGATCCGCCGGGCCTTGGCCGGGGAGATGCTCTCTTCCGCGCGTCCGGCCCCTTCTCCGTGCCGCGTTTTTACCTCTACGAAAACCACACAAGAGCCATCCTGCATGATGAGATCTAGCTCGCCAAAGCGGCTATGCCAGTTCGAGGCAATGAAGGTGAGCCCGCTCGCTTCCAGAAACCGGCGAGCATGTCTTTCCCCAGCGTGGCCCAATGCGGCGCGAATGCTCCGGCTCACCGGTCGTCCTCGCCAGGGCAAAAGCCGGCTTGGGCGACCGGCGCAAACGTCTTCCGGTGCAGCGCCGATGGTCCGTGCTTCATGAGCGCGGCAAGATGCGAGCGCGTGGCGTAGCCTTTGTGGACGGCAAAGCCGTACCGGGGATCGCGAGCATCGTGGGAAACCATGATCCGGTCCCGTGTCACTTTCGCTAAAATCGAGGCGGCGGCAATCGAGAGGCATCGCGCATCGCCATCAATAAGACCAACTTGGGGAAGCCCGAGATCGAGGGTAGTGGCGTCGATCAACAGCGCGTGCGGCTCCACCGGTAGCGAAAGCACGGCGCGTTCCATCGCGAGCCGGTTGGCGGCCACAATCCCGATGTCGTCAAGCTCTTCGGCCTCAACAAGGCCGACCGCGACGGCGAGCGCGATGTCGGTGAGCGGTTCGACGAGGCGCTCGCGCTCGTCGGGAGACAAGACCTTTGAATCGCGGATACGGTCGAGGACGGGAGCGAGCCGCTGTCGCTCTGCTGCCGTCATCGGTGGGAGTACGATTGCTGCCGCGACGAGCGGACCAGCCATCGCGCCGCGCCCGACTTCATCAACACCAGCAACACGGGACCACCCGCATGACCAGAACGGGTGCTCAAAGGCGCAATCCAAGGGGGCACTGACCCGGCGTGCCATCACTGCACCTAGAAACAGCGAAGGGCGCAGGACGTGTGCGCCCTTCGACATCGCGGCATGCAGCGCTACCCCCGTGCGGCTTAGGCCGTCTCGCCTTGCGTTTCCTCGGGGGAGGCCTCCATCACGGTCTCTTCGACTTGCGCCTCCGTGGTCTCAAGCGCCGGTTCCTCAGTCGCCGGAGCGAGGACCACCTGCGGGCGCCGGCGCTCCTTGATTCGCGCCGCCTTGCCCGTCAAATTGCGGAGGTAATACAGCTTGGCGCGGCGGACCTTGCCGGTGCGCACGACCTCGATTTTCTCAATGCGCGGGGAGTGGAGAAGGAAAGTGCGTTCGACACCGATGCCATGAGAAGCGATGCGGCGAACGGTGAAATTCTCGTTGATTCCCCCACCGCGCCGGCGGATGACAATACCTTCAAAAACCTGGATTCGCTCCCGGTTCCCTTCGACCACCTTCGCGTGGACGCGGACCGTGTCGCCCGGGCCGAACATCGGAATGTCGGTCCGCATTTGCTCCGATTCGACCGACCGAACCACCTGCGCAACCATTGTCGAATCCTCTCACACCACAGCGCAACCGTGGCCTCATCAGCCTCACTCCACGGCTTGCGATTGACGGGGCACACACAAACCATCCCGCGCACGGCGGGCACGACGGGGATTCTAGCATGCAGCGGCGGACTTGGGCGAGTACTCCACGCGCATTTCGGCAACAGTTTGTTGGTCACGAAATAGAAGAGAGAATTTCGTGACGCAGCGGCTCAAGGACCTCAGCAGCAACCTCATAGCGGCCAAATGAGGGCATGATGTACACACCTTGGGCATATGGCCGGAGCGTTGCCAGAAGCTCTTGGGCCATTTTGACCCCTTCACGCCGCCCCTCGGCTCCCGCACGGCGCATCCGCTCCCGCGCTTCGTCGGTCAGGGTAATACCGGGTACCTCGTTATGGAGGAATTCGGCGTGGCGTGAGCTTTGCAGCGGCAGAATACCGATCAGGACGGGAACCGGGAGCTCCCCGCCAAATACATCGAGAAACCGGAGCCAGATGCGCACATCAAAGATTGGCTGCGTCATAACGAAGTGCGCGCCGGCTTCGAGCTTGGCGCGCAGCCGCCGGGCTTCTTCTTCCAGATCCGTTCGGGTTGGATCAACGGCACAGCCGATGGTGAAGCTTGCCATCCGCCCGATCGAAGCTCCTGCTGCGTCCACTCCCTGGTTGAGTCTGGTCAAAACGCGGATCAGGCCGATAGAATCGACGTCGTATACCGCCGACGAGTTCGGGTAATCGCCCAGGCTCGGCGGATCGCCGGTCAGGGCAAGAATGTTCCGGACGCCGACGGCATGGGCGCCAAGCAACTCGCTCTGCAAGCCCATGAGGGAGCGGTCGCGCGTGGTGAAGTGGATGATGGTCTCGATGCCGACTTGATGTTGAATGAGGTAGCACATGGTCAGCGCGCTCATGCGCACGCGGGCCATTGGCGAGTCGGCAACATTGATCGTGTCAACCCCGACCTCTTTCAGCAGCCTTGCCCCATCCAGGGCTTTACTCGGGTTGAGACCCTTCGGCGGGTCGACCTCCACGCTTACGACGAACTTCTTGCCCAGCTTTTGGGCGAGTCCCGTTGGCCCCTCGGGTGCGACGAGCTCGGCTGGCGCTGGCGTGGTCACGCGAACGGTCACCGGCTGACGAGTGAGCTCTTCGACAGGTGTTGCGATCGCGGCATCGAGGGCCTCGCGCATCGCTTTGATGTGCTCCGGTGTCGTTCCGCAACAACCTCCAATGATGCGGATGCCGGCATGGTAAGCCTGGCTCGTGAACTCGGCGAAGTATTCAGGAGAGCTCGGGTAGATAACCCGGCCGC
The DNA here is from genome assembly GCA_042408955.1 of Thermomicrobiales bacterium. Lineage (GTDB taxonomy): Bacteria > Chloroflexota > Chloroflexia > Thermomicrobiales > UBA6265 > CALGSZ01. The sequence continues at coordinate 9,673 of JBHOQQ010000177.1, read as the reverse complement.
CGACCCGTGCCGGCCAGCCAGCGTTGGGCATTGCCACGAGCGCAGGAGTATCCGCGCCTGCCCTGTCGAGCAGATCGCGCATTGCTTCCACGACGGGAAGCAGACGCTGGGGACCAACCGAACAATTGGCCCCGAGGGCATCAACCCCCAAGCTAGCCACGGTATCCACGACCTCTTCTACACCATTGCCGGCGATCGTTCGTCCGTCCTCGGCAAAGGTCATCAGTGCGATGACCGGGAGATCGCAGGCTTCCTTGGCTGCCCGGATCGCTTCGGCCATTTCCATGACGTCTGAGATCGTCTCGATAATCAGGACATCGACACCGCCTTCCAGCAAGGCTTCGATCTGTTCCCGAAATGCCGCTCTGACATCTTCCGGACGGGTCGAGCCGTAGGGCGGCATGGTCCGCGTGGTTGGGCCGATCGAGCCCCCAATCAGCACCGGCCGACCGCAAATCTCGCGCTCTTCCCGTGCGATTTTGACGCCGCGCAGGTTGATCTCGCGCACCTTGTCAGCGAGGCCGAACTGCTCTAGGCGGAAGCGATTGCCGCCAAAGGTGTTGGTCTCAATAAGCTCGGCACCTGCAGCGAGATATGCGCGATGGATCGAGGCGACGAGCGCTGGATGCAGCAGATTCTGGGCATCAAACGAATCATCGAGTGAAACACCGGCGGCATACAGCATCGTGCCCATGGCACCATCGGCGAGAATCGGTCCGGAAGCGAGCCGAGCGCGGAACGGATGCGTCATGGGAGAATCCTTCTGGGTCTGGTGCCACCACCTGGCTGGCGCGTGCGTCGAATACCACCGGGCATTGACACGCCACGGTTCCTGCATAGGATACGCCCGGTTCAGCAATCTGCCGAGCCAGGAATGTGCGAGGCCCGAGTATCTCGCGTGCGTTGTGGCGGGCCTCAGAAGGGGGAACACGTGGGCGCGCAGATCCGTCATCGAATCGGGTTCGGCTTGTGCACCGATCAAAATCTTCCCTGGCAGACTACTGTTGAGCGGTGGCGTTACTTTGAAGAGCTTGGCTTTGACAGTCTTTGGGACTGCGATCATTTCCAGCAACCGAGCCGGCCAAACGGTCCGTATTTTGAGGGTTGGACTCTCCTGGCGGCGCTTGCCGCACAGACATCGCGGGTCCGGATCGGGGTGCTTGTCTCCTGCAACACCTTTCGGCACCCGGCGCTGCTGGCGAAAGAAGCGGTGACGGTGGATCACATTAGCAACGGCCGACTTGAGATCGGGCTGGGTGCTGGGTGGTTCGTTCCTGAGCACGAAGCGTTCGGGATCGAATTCCCGCCCCCTGCCGAACTTGTCGGGCGATTCCGGGAGGCCGTGGAGATTGTTGACCTGCTCATGCGGCAGGAGATCACAACCTACCAGGGGACGTACTATCAACTTACGAACGCTCCGTTTCGCCCCGGCCCGGTCCAAAAGCCGCGTCCGCCGCTCACCCTCGGCGCACACGGCCCGAAGATGCTTCGGATCGTCGCCCAGTACGCAGACCGGTGGAATTCCCACGGGTCGGTGGATGAGATGGCGCGGCGCAACCGAATCCTGGATGAGCATTGCGCCGAGATCGGACGCGATCCGAACAGCATTATCCGCTCGTTGTATGGCTGGGCATCGCTCATGCCGGCCGATCCTTGGGCATCGCCCGATGCATTCGCCGAGGTGATCGGTAGGTATCATGAGGTTGGGATCAACGAATTCATCATTGACGCGCCGGAACCGGACCGGTTTCCGGTTCTCGAGCGTGTGGCTGCTGAGGTGATCCCGAAGCTCCGGCAAGGGGCGGCGGGCTAGCAGCGAATGCTGCCGTGGCACGGAGCGATTCCGGAGGCTGCGCTCAGGTAAGGTCCGGTGGCCGCAGGTGGGACCAGGGCGCAATCGCCTCGAAGGTCGCCGCGGCCGCCAGCACCGTCACGTCGTCGTGCCAGCGCCCGACGATTTGCAGGCCGATCGGCAACCCATGCTCATCGAAGCCGCAAGGGACGGTGGCCGCGGGCTGACCGGTCAGGTTAAACGGATAGGTGAATGGAGTCCAACTCAAGTAGCTTACCGGACGTCCGCAAATCGTCTCTGGATGATCCGCTCCGGCGGGAAAAGCGGTGCAGGGGAGAGTCGGCGTCAGGAGCAGATCGTACCGCTCCATGAAGCGCCGCATGCCCTGGTAATAGGCTTCGCGCCGGATGCGGGCGCTGGCGAGATCGACGGCTCGCATCCCGAGGCCGCGCTCGATGACAGCGAGCCGGCCAGGATCGATCCTATCGCGCACGTGGTCCAAATCGTCACGGTGCTGGCCGGCAGAGGAGCTGGCCCAGATGAGATCGACGATGTCCCATGGATCTGGCAGGTCTGGATGCACTTCTTCAACGACGCAGCCCAACTCGGTAAACCGCCGTGCCGCTGCCGCCGTGGTCTCTTTGACCACTGGCTCGACGGCGGCGTGGCCTAGGTCGGCTGACCATGCGACGCGCAACCCATCGAGACGAACTGAGTCCAGCGCGGCGAGGTAGTCAATCCCACTCGACCAGCTCAGGCGATCGCGCGCATCCGCTCCCGCGGTCACGGTGAGCAGCAGCGCGGCATCGCGGACAGTTCGCGTCATCGGCCCCAAGTGGGAAAGGTCACCCATGACACTGGCCGGATATTGTGGGACTAGCCCGAACGATGGCTTGAAGCCGAAAATGCCGCAAAAGCTGGATGGAATCCGGATTGAGCCAGCGCCATCGCTTCCCTGGGCGAGCGGTCCCATGCCCGCGGCGACCGCCGCGCCAGCGCCGCCGCTCGAACCGCCAGCAGTGCGCCCGTGACGCCAGGGATTGTGTGTGGGACCGACAAGCCGGTTGCCAGAATCGCCCTTCCAGCCAAATTCTGGCGTATTGGTCTTGCCCAGCATGACTGCCCCAGCGGCCAAAACGCGTTCAACAAATGGAGGATCCTCATCCGGAATCCAGTCGGCGTAGAGAAGCGAGCCACGCGTGGTGCGAATCCCCTTGGTTGGCGTGAGATCCTTGATCGAGATAGGAATACCGGCCAGTGGTCCGGGGGTGTGGCCAGGCGCGTAGGCCGCTTCGGCTGCCTTCGCCTGAGTCAGCGCCAGCTCCGGGGTGACGGTGATGAACGCGGTGAGGCGCGGATTGAGCCGTTCGATCCGGCTCAGCACTGCCTCGGTTACCTCGACTGGCGACAGCTCACGCCGCTGGTAGCGCTCGCGGAGCTCAAGAGCGGACAGGAAACATAGCTCGTCTTGGGTCACGGCGATCTCCCGTGCGACACTCTGTCTGAGAAGCTGCGTTGCGCATGCTCGCGCTCCGGCATTGTAGAGGAACTCTGGTATGTTCGGGAGTCCGCGGATCGGCTGTGGCTACGTTTCAGCAGTTGCCATTTGCATGACCGGACGCACAGTGAGCGCAGGCGCGGCGCACCACAGAGTCGAGGAGACAGGCAGCATGCATCAGGATTACATCCTTCGGATGATCCAGCAGTTGAGTGGAGTCGTCAGGCGCGTGTTGCGGCTCCGTGACGAAGGGGAGCACGACGCGGCGCTCACGGAAGTGAGCGATGCCTACGGCAGAATTGCCGGTCTCCCGGCTACGCTCGTGCATGCGCTGTCCGAGGAAGACCTGATCGCGATGCTGCGAAGCCAGGGGCGGCTCGATCCTGAGCGGTGCTTCGTGCTTGCGGAGCTGTTGAGAGAAGAGGCACTCGTCTATGAGGCGATGGCCAACGAGGCGGAAAGCGCCCCTCGCTTTCGCAAATCCCTGCGCCTCTATTTGGAAGCGTTCGAGGACCTGTCCGATCTGCCAGCGACACTGGACGTGAGTGGCCTCGAAGACCTGATTGACCGGCTCGGTGACCAGCCCTTGCCCGAGCCGACGCGTCGCCGAGTCATCGACTACCTCGTGCTGACCGGACGCTTCGACCGTGCCGAGAACATTGTCCTGTGGCATCTTGAACTACCCGATCTGAGTGGCGGGGCACGCCGCGAGGCGATCGCGTTCTACGAGGCGCTCCTGCGTAAGCCGGATCACGAGCTAGCCGAAGGGGGCTTGCCACGAGAGGAAGTTGAAGCAGGGTTGGAGCGGGTGCGCCGGCAAGCTGACCTGCCACCGCATGTGGTGGGATGATGGTCAGTGCTGGACACCCAAAGGGCCGCGCAGGGCAAATGCGCCTCCCCTGGCGCCAAGGCGCATCGCCGCGTCAATGTCCACGACCCATGGGCCGTTTGGGTTCAGTGTGATGGCAATTGACTGTGGATCGCGCACCTCATGTTCACGCTCGCCGTCAACGGCCACCGTGCCGCGCGCGACGCTCAGCGTGATGGTTTCCCCCGGACTTATGAGGCGGGCAGACTCGACCGGTACCGGCCGGATGAGTCCCGGTGCTACGGGAGCCATAACGGCATCGTCGTCCTGACCGATCAGGACATGCACGCCGTGGTCGGTTCCAATCGCTTCCGGAAAGAGCAAGCCGCCGAGTCCGCACATACCGATCTCGGCGGCCGCCACTCGCGACAGCACGACCTCCCGCAGATGGGCTGGGTCCCAAAGTGCTCGCGCACCCACCCAGGCATGGCGTGAGAGCACGACGTCAATCAACGCGATGTCGTGGATAGTGTTGTTGACGACGACATCTAGGCGAGGTAGCCGGCGCACCGCTTGCTCAATTGGTGCTTGCCCGGTGGCAACGAGCCCGGCAGCCAGTCCCGCGATCGTGCCCTCGATCATGCGTGGGAACACATTGTTCGTGCCAGTGGAAATCGGGAGCAGCGGAACCTCGGCGCAGCCGCGGACGACAGCGCGGTTGGTGCCATCGCCACCGAGCGTGATGATGCACGCGACGCCAAGGTCAGTGAGCCGGCGGGCTGCCTCGTACGAATCTCCGGGTGTGTTGAGCACCGGCATCGGCAGCGGTTGCACCGCGCAGCGTGGTGCTATCTGGCGCAGCGCCCTGCCAACGATGTCATAGGTATCGGGCATGTACCAGACGCGCTCGATACCGACGGCATCCAATCCTAGCAGCACGCGCCGGACGATGTTGATCTTCTCGTTGTTGTCGAACGTCGAGCCGTGCGCGACGAGGCGGCGGATATCCTTGCCCGACGCAGGATTGGCGATGATACCGACGCTTCCTGTGGTCATGCTCGGTCCATAGCGCATGCTCCGGCGGCAATGCCGCGGTTCACAAAAGAGCGATCACGAAATACTCCTGACGAAGCGATCGATGGCGTTCGCCACGATGGATGGCGCCTCGACCTGCGGCACATGGCCGACGGCCGGCAGAATCTTCAACACCGCGTCGGGGAGTACCTCGGTGGCCGCCACCGCGTGCGCCAACGGAATCACGCGGTCGCGTGCGCCCCAGACGATCAAGACGGGCACGTTGACCTCCGTCAGTCGCTGCCGTACGGCAATCTGCTGCTTCCCGCCCCCGAACGCGGCCGCGGCCACAGCGCGCTGTGCGGCCCATGCACCATCGGCAAGCTGGTTTTGTGCTAGCTCTTCAATGCCGCGCTCGGCGACCAGCCGCTCATCCGCGAAGTAGAGCTGGAGGAGCCGGCGGGCCGTCTCTCGCCCTGGCGCTTCCGCCATCAGCGAGACCAGTTCATCGCTAATCTCTTCGCCCAGTCCCGCACTGTTGACCAGGATCAGACCGGTAACGAGGTCAGGCCGTGCCAGTGCCACGTGCATGGCAACGGCGCCACCAAGGGAATGCCCGATCAGCACCGCCGGTGCGTGGTGAAGCGCGGCCAGACACTCGGCGACGGCGCTGGCGAGCGCCTCCACGGAGTAGTCGGTAGATTCTGGCGAGCGTTTGTCGCTCTTTCCGTGGCCTGGCAGATCGATCGCAGCGAGCCGGTAGCGGTCGGCCAGCTCGCCAAGGACAAGCTGCCAGGTGCTCAAGGAGCCACCCAAGCCATGCAGAAAGGCGAGCTTCGGCGCCGTGCCAGGCCCGGCGCGCAGTGTGAAGAGCTGCCGTCCGTCGGCGAGGGAGACCAGTTCCTCGCGAGGGGAAGGATCCGCCAAGCGCTCGGTAGCGGCTCGCTCGACGTCTTCGCTCGTGATTCTGCCGCCTGGACCCGTGGCCTGAACGGTGCTCAGATCAATGCCGAGCTCCTGGGCGCGCTTGCGTGCCGCTGGCGAGGCATTGACACGGCCTGAGGCGTCGCGGCTAGCAGGCCTGGCCTCGCGCAGTCCACGCTGGCCCGCGCCAGCGGTTGTGGCCGCTCTCGCCCCCGCAGGCTGAGCAGCCTCGATCAACGCGGCGATCTCTGCCTCGGAGAGGGATTCGCCTGGAGCGGCGATGATGGCAATGGGAGCACTGACCGGCACCTCCGCACCGGTCTGAGCGACGATCTTGACCAGAACACCGTCGGCAGGCGCCTCGACGTCGTTGACCGCTTTTTCCGTTTCGACCGTCAGGAGCGGATCGCCTTCGGCTACTACCTCCCCTTCATCCCGCAGCCAGCCGGTGACCGTGCCGGCGGTCATCGTCAGGCCCCACTTCGGCATCTTGACAATGGTTGGCATGCTGCTCCTCTCTACAGGATCGAGCGCACGGTTTCCGCGATCCGCTCCGGGCTTGGCACGTAGAATTGTTCGAGCGGCGGGCTGAACGGGACCGGTGTATGCGGGGCGGTGACGAGCTTGATCGGCGCGTCGAGCAGATCGAAGCCCTTGTCGGCAACCATGGCAGCGATATCGGTCGCGCAGGAGCAGCGCGGATTGTCCTCATCCACGATCACGAGATGATGCGTCTTCTGGACAGAGGAAAGAATGGCGTCCTCGTCGAGCGGTGACAGGGTGCGCGGGTCCACGACTTCCGCCTCGATCCCATCGGCTGCCAGCATCCGCGCCGCGGCCAGCGATTGGTGGACCATGCGAGAGATCGCGACGAGAGTGACGTCGCTTCCCTCTCGCTTGATATCGGCCTTGCCGAGTGGGATTCCTTCGTCGCCCTCGGGGACCTCCCCCTTCATCGCGTAGAGCACCTTGTTCTCGAAGAACATGACTAGATCGTCATCGCGGATCGCGGAAAGAAGGAGACCCTTCGCGTCGGCTGGAGTCGAGGGGACCACCGTCTTGATCCCTGGCATGTGCGTAAAGACGGAGTAGTGGCAACCGGAATGCTGCCCAGCGGCGTTGACGCCAGCGCCGATCATCGTGCGAATGACCATGGGGCACTTCGCTTTGCCCCCAAACATGTAGCGCAGCTTCGCGCCTTGGTCGAAGATCTGATCCATGCAGCAGCCAAAGAAATCAACGAACATCAATTCGGCGATTGGTCGCAGGCCGGTGGCGGCCGCGCCGACCGCGGCGCCGATGAACCCTGCCTCGGTGATTGGGGTGTCGAGAATCCTAGATCTGCCGAATTCCTGAACGAGCCCCTTGGTCACTCCCATCGGGCCGCCCCAGGCATCCTCGTTGCCGAGGTGGTCGATCATCGCTCCGCCGGCCACATCCTCGCCCATGAGGACGACCGTCGGATCTTGACGCATGGCGATGCGCATCGCCTCATTGATCGCTTCGGCGTAGGTCATTTGCCGAGTTGCCGGCATTGTTGCAACCATCTGTTCCCTCCCGTCCGGGCCGCGTACCAGTCTCGCTCGAATCGGCTTAGTACGAGACGTAGACGTCCTCCAACGCCTCTTCTGGTTTTGGCCAGGGTGCTTGCTTTGCTGCCTCCCAGGCCGCCTCAAGCCGAGCTTTCACCCTGGAATCAATCGCATCGAGTTCCTCGTCTGTGGCGATGCCGTGATCGATCGCGTATTGGCGAACCCCTTGAATTGGATCACGCTGGCGGTACTGCATCACCTCATCTTGCGTGCGATAGGTGATCGTGTCGCCTTGGAAGTGGCCGTAGTACCGGTACGTCTTGGCTTCGATCAGCGTCGGGCCGTCGCCTCGCCGCGCCCGTGCAATCGCTTCGCCGGCTGCTTCATAGACAGCAAACAAATCGAGCCCATCCACGACAACGCCGGGGATCTCGTATGCGCCGGCACGGTTGGCAATATCGCTTGCCGAGCAGTGGTAGTAGACCGGCGTAGATTCAGCGTACCCGTTGTTCTCGCAGACGAAGACGACCGGCAATTTCCAGATCGCAGCGAGATTCAACGACTCGTGGAACGTGCCCTGGTTGGCGGCGCCGTCGCCGAAGAAGCTGACTGCCACACCGCCAGTGCCGAGGGTCTTGGCGGTCAGGGCGGCACCGCAGGCAAGAGGCAGTCCACCCCCGACGATGCCGTTGGCGCCGAGCATGCCCTTCTCGACGTCGGCGATATGCATCGAGCCACCTTTGCCCTTGCAGACGCCGGTGGCTTTGCCCATCAGTTCGGCCACCATGCCTTCAATATCGACGCCCTTGGCGATGCAATGCCCGTGACCCCGGTGTGTGCTGGTGATGAAATCCTTGTCCGTCAGGTGCGCGCAAACGCCGACCGCGACCGCTTCCTCCCCCGCATACAGGTGGACGAAGCCGGGGATGAGGCCGTCGGCAAAGTTCTTCGCGGCCGCGTCCTCGAACATCCTGATCTGCACCATGCGCTCGTACATGTCGAGGAGCTTGTCTTTGTCGAGACCGGTGATGGCCGGAGATTCTGCAACCGTCATGGTGTTCCTCCGTCGTGATGGGGAGACCGGGCGGCGCGCGGGCGGTTCCCCGTGGCAGGTGTCTAGGACCAGCTTCGTGTTGCCGTTCTTATACGAGATGCGCCGTCAATCGGCAAGATGCTGATCCGCCACGCCAGAGCGCACATGCGATGGCGCTCCTATTCCGGTTATGCCATTTCGCCAGGACGAAGGTCGCACCGATGCGAGACGAAAGTCCTCGTTAAAGTGCGACAGAATCCACTTCCACTGGGATGGACGACCTAGTACGATCAGGCTAGGAAGTTCTGGGGATGGGTGGAGCGATGACAGCGTTCGATCAAGATAGCGAGGATGCGCGCGCAGGCATGGCAGGTGATGGCTCCTTGGGCTGGTTCGGCATCGTCGAGGCGCTTGAGGTCCTCGGCTTGTGCCGGCGCACCGGGAAGCTGCATGTCGTGACGAAGACCGACGTCTATGGCATTTTTCTGGATCGTGGCCGAATTATCCTTGCCACATCAACGAATCAAGCGTTGCGCTTGGGGATCGTGTTACTGCGGCGTGGCGTCGTTGAGCCAGCACGGCTCCAAGCCGCGCTCACGGCGCCGCAGACTGCCGCGCGCACCGTCGCCCTCGGCCGCCAGCTTATCCAAGAAGGGGCGCTGACGCCGGCGGATCTGGCTGTCGGAATTGAAGAGCAGGCGATTGAGGTGGTCTCGCGCGTGCTCGATGCTGATGAGGCCACCATCGTTTTTGCCAACGACGAGCCGCTGCCACCCGGCATAGAGATTATTCCTCTCGACACCGAGCAATTGATCGCGGCGGCGCGGCGCCGGTCCGAGGAGAGGACCGGTCTGCGGGTGATGGATCGGTTGTTGCCGCCTTCGCATGTCCGGCTCTCACTCGCGGTCCAGCTCGCGCTCGTTTCCGTGCACCTTACCGATGCGGAATTGCTGGTTGCACTGGCGGTAGACCGGGGCACGGCAACGCTGGACGGGCTGGCCGCGGTTGTGCCGCTCGACCGCCTAACGCTCCGGCGCACCGTGATCGGCTTGCTGGAGCGAGGATACTTGGT
>JBHOQQ010000171.1:0-9419 GCA_042408955.1 Thermomicrobiales bacterium | reverse complement strand
GCCCACGCCTGCCACAGCGTTACCGCCGCGAGAGCGCTACCGATCGCCAGCAGTGTCCACGCCTGGTAGTAGACCTTGAACAGCGTGTTCATCCGGTTGTGGAAATGATCCTGGATAAAGAAGAACTCGGTCAGCAGCACGAGGCCAAACGCGACGGCGTAGCAGCCGGTGGCGACCATCTGCGCATCCACGGGCGCGCCTTTTCCCCATTGCCGCACCAGCAACCAACCCGCTGCGGCCAGTGGCGCCCCCGCCAGCACCAGCACCGGCGCCGGCAGCAAGACCGCGACGAGCACGGTCGCGATCGCAGCGACGATCATGGCGCGTGGTACGAGAACGACGCTGCCTCGCGCTTCGCGTGCGACCTGTGCCGCAAGAAAGATCGTTGCAATGGCCCAGAAGATCCCAAAGACGGTGAGGAACTCGCCAGTGGAGGTCCGCTCACTGTCGTAGACCGCGACGGTGGTCAGCACGCGCGACACGACAGGAAGATCCTGAAGCGGCTTCGGGAGATCGCTGACATCGCCGCCGGCAAACGGAGCGAATGAGACGGTGAATGGCAGCCACGCCACCACCGCGCTGATGACGAGGACACTGACGCGTTGCCAGCTTGCTCGTGTCCAGCCGGCCGACAAGACGATCGCGCCGGCCGCGATCGCCAGGTAGGTCGGGAAATCCCAGCTATTGAGGGGATAGAGCGCGCCAATGATCGCGCCAGTGATGACGAGCCGCCCCAGGTCACCCGTCCAGTGTGCTTCTTTCCCCCCGCTCCCACGCTCCGCCTCCTGACGCCTGAGGAGATTCACGGCCAGCGCCAGGGCAACCACGGTGAAGGGCAGGGCGGTTACATGGGGATGGAGATCGCCGAGCAAGAAGCTAAACCAGGGAAACTCGTTGATCGTTTCCGCAGCCCGAGGCGGGGGATCAACCACGATCCGGCTCGACTCCCAACCGATCTTCGTCCACCAGTTTTGCTGCACAATCGTCCATCCATGGCGGAGGAGCTCGATGGGCGCCTTGAGGTTTCCCGCCAGCACCAGGAAGAAGCCCGCCGCGGCGGCAGCGGTCAGCGCCGCTCCCCGGCCAGCGCGAAGGCGCGCCGCGCTGAATCCGAGCCCGGCCGCCGCGGTCAGCGTCATCGAGACGGTGGTGGCCAGGGCGAGGTTGAAGGCGATCCAACTTGGCACGTGTGCCATGCGCGCCAGGGAGCCATGGAGGAAATATCCAAGGTAGTAGTAGTTGATCGGCTCACCCGCGTACCAGGGATCGGGTGGCGGCACGTCGGTCGCCCGCGCGCTCGCAGAGAGGAAGGCGACATCCATCGGCTTTTCTGTCCAGGTGATCTGAGGCGTGTAGCCCCGGAGCGCACAATAGGCGACGAACGCGGCGAGTGCCACGGCCTCTGAGATGACGAGTGCGCGCAACCAATCCCACCGCACCCACCCGGAGCGCCAGGCGACCGACCAACTGAGCGCGGCGCCGGCAATGAGCGTGACCCAGAGTCCTCGTGTGGTGAAGGGCACGGATGAGACACTCGCAAGGAACCAGGTCGGCCAGAGCATGACCAGCAGCGCCACCGGCCGCGTGATAGCCGCGCCCCGGTCCGGCAAGCGCCCGCACAACCACCGCGAGACCGGGGCTAATCCCCAGGTCACCACGAGGAGCGTCGCATACCACTGGGCGCCTTCAGCCAATCCTGTCACTGCTATCGTCCCGACCTCTGTGCGAGCCACGATCCGCTCATGGCCACCGTGCAAATGCTACATCTCAACTGCCCTTGCCGTGGCTGCGCCTGGCGTTCGCGCGGTAGCGTACGATCGCCTGACGGCTGATCGCTGATTGCTGAGAGTTCGACGGGCGAGATTCCTCGCTTTGTACTCCATCACGCGCTTTGCGAACGGAATGACGGGGTGGATGCCGCGGAATGACGAGGGGCGGCACCGCGGAGCGACGGTGATGCGCCCTGGGGGCTCGATTCCGGTCGGATGCTGCGGAGTGCGCGATCGTGAACGCCCCCTCCGTTCACGCATCACTCAGGACGTTCGCGGCACACCCGGCGCACGATTCATCAGAATAACATTATGAAAAGTGGCAAGCAGAGATCAATGACAACAAGAAATGTCCGCCGAAAACCTATTGACATTGTGGCGAACACATGATAATCATAGACGGGTATGGTGCGGGAGACGTTGGCACTGGCTCACTCAGAAGGGTTGGCGAAGATGGTTCGCGGCCAGATATCCCGGGAAAACAGAGGAAGCGCGATGAGGCCGGCGGGCGTTGCTCTGCTGGCTGGCTCGCGCACCGGCGGCCCTGGGGATGGCTGCGCCTTGCGCTGCTGACGCCGCGTCAGCACGCGGAAATGCCCAGCCAGACCCGGGTCAGCCACTGACCCGGGTTTGTTTTTTCCCACAACACCGGTCGTGGTGAGTCCAATGAGGAGATGCCCCAGCGCGTCACCTGCCGGCTGGCCAGCGGCGGGCAACGCCTGGCACTCCCGCACCATCCGAACGTGCCGATGCTCGGCAATATCCGCCGAGCGCAGCCGAGAAAGGAGATGCTCTCGATGATGCGTGCTGCCATCATCGCGAAGCGAGTTATCAGCTTGAAGTTTCCTACACCAGGGAGAATGTTCGGATATGCACCGATTCACAGATCACGTTCAACAGACACGGTGTATGGACGCGCTGCCGCGCCATGAGGCATGCCGGGTGACATCCGGCAGGTGCAAAGGAGCTTGGACACATGAATCCAGGGTTATCGATGCTCGCGCTTGACGTTGCGCGCGCACGGCATGAGGAAGATATCCGTCGCGCGGCCGAGAAGCAGGCGATCGCGCAAGCGATGCGTGCCGGAGCACAACGGAGCGGCGCCCGCCAGTGGATCGGCGCCTTGCTGGTCGCTCTTGGGGAGCGTATCCAGGGATGTCAACTCCAGGAGGGAGCCGCGGAAGCCTTCGTTCCCCCGATTCTCCGGATCGCGCGCTAATTCGAGCGCAGCGAGCGCGGATCGTTGCCGCACGCGATGGTGACACCGAGACGGCGGAGCGCTCTGCCAGTGGCGGGGCAGCTCCGCCGTCTTAATGGAAATCAGTCTGTCAGGCCCAACCGTGCAGGACCAGCGGCAGCCACCGCCCGAGCCGGCGCGTCGCGGTCAACAACAGCCGGATGCCGAAGATGGCGAACGCCACCGCGCAGATCGCGTTGATCACCCGGAAGAAGCGAGTCCCGACAAAGCGGCGTCCCCAGTTCACGAGGACGGCCATCGTGCAGCCCCACAGGAGCGAGCCGATCAGCACACCACCGAGGAAGAGCAGGGCGCGCTCCACCGGCACACCCTGGCCACCCGCCGAAACGACCACACCACCGCTGATACCCGCCCAGAAGGCGAGGCCAGCCGGGTTCGCCAGGGAAACGATCATGCCCACGGCGACATTGCCACCGGTCCGGGCTGTGGAAGCGGACGGCACACCCCCGGCGAGCGCGCTGACGAGCGCCTCTCGCGCCAGGCGGAACAGAAATGCGGCTCCGGCCAGAGCAATCACGCCGGTTGCGGCATCGTTGTGCGCGATCATGGCGATGCCCGACAGCGCCACGCCAGCCCAGGCGGCCGCGCCGATCAGTGCACCGAGATGCACCAAGAGGGCCGGACGAAATCCTCCGGCGAAGCCACGCCGAAGCGCCTCGGCGTTGACGACGCCAGGCAAGGCAGCATAGGTCAGGCCGAGCCCAATCGCCGATGCGACCCAAATCGCCTCACCGCTCACCGTGTGCTGCCTCCCACCGTTGCTCATTCGGACCGTTTCGCCATGAAGTCTAGCATTCTCAAGCCAGAAGACAGCAGGGAAGGATGGCATGGGTCGCCAACGGCTCCACGTTCAGCCCAGTCTCCCCCATGAAAACCAGAACTCGGGCCGGAAGACCCGCGCTGAGATCGCAAAGCTCGCTTCAGCCGGCTCATTCTCCACAGACGATGTCCTCGTGAGTCCTCTTGAGGGGGCGTAACCGTGTGGTGAGCCATGTCGCGAGCGGAGCGAGACCGCCCGTCGCAAGACCTGCGCTCTGGCCCCGCGCGAACGGAGGCGTCGTTGACAGGCGGTTCCGGCGCCCATGAACCGTCCGGGTTAGCCGAGCGGTCGCTCGGGAGCTTCCTGGTCCGCCTGCCCATCGGTGATGACGCTGATCCGTCCATCCCCTTCCAAATAGGCAACTCGCACCTTGCGAAGATCGTCAACGCCGTGCAGACGCAACTGGGACAAGAGTTCGCTCTCGGTCATGAGCTCCTGTGCCAGGCTCTTGCGCACAATGACCCCATTACGGACCAAGGGGAGCGGGTCAGGATAGACGAGCCGCTGGACGCGCGGGAGCCGGTAGCCGAGCCAGTCCAGAGCGTAGGCCCAAAACGCGATGGTTCCCACGAGGATGAGGCCATCGGGAAGGGAGGTGTAGTTGGCTGCCATGGCGTTTTGCGCGGCATCGGCGATGAGGACCACGACGAGCAAGTCCGCCACCCCAACCGCGCCTGCCTGCCGCTTGGCGACGCGCAGCAGGAAGAACAGGCTCAAATAGACCACGGTTCCCCGCAGCATGATTTCCAGTACCGGTGTGTCCGGACGGACGATCTTTGACCAGTCCGCCGGCACAATTTGATTCAGCACGGCATTGCTCCTTTGTGAATAGCCAGGCTCGGCACGCTTACGACGGGTAAGACAGGACCTCTTTCCTCGCACCACCTTGTACGTATAGTTGCATTTCAGCGCTGTTTTGCTAGGATATGCGTCCCGGCGAGGGTGAGCACGAAGGCTCGCGTCGCCGGTGAGCTACGATGCCCCGGAGCATCTTGCTGGGGGCACCCCAAGACGAGTGGGAGCGCATCGAGTTCCGGCCGGAGAGAACGTGGCGCTCCCACTTTCGTGTCTGCCAAAAACCTTCTACACTCCATTTCGGCACAACTTACAGCCTTGCCCCGAATTGCTTGCGACAGACCACGAGCGGAGCACCACGCAATGTCCCTGCCGAAGATGACTGAAGATCAGCGCACCATGGCGGTGATTCTGCTTGCCAACGCTATCCGCGCCGGAGCGCTCGCGCGGCAGCGCCTCGCGACCAGTGACAGTGCCGATTTGGCAACGCGGGCGATCGCTCGCTGGCGTGCCGAGGCGGCAGACCGCTACGCGGAAGGCATGCGTGATTTGCTGGCCGTGCTGTTCGATGGCGGCCGCCCTTTGGCCGATGCGTGTTTCGAGGAAGCTATTCGCTTGCAGGGGTCAGGAGTTGGGGGTCAGGGGTCAGTTTAGGGGCTGGGGGCTGGGGGCTAGGGAGGGGTCAGGAGTCGGGGGTCGGGGGTTAGGGAGCTTCGAGCGATGAGCTTTCAGCCGTGAGGTATCAGCTATCAGCGTTCAGCCGATAGCCGGTAGCCGATAGGGGCACGATGCATCGCACCCGTCCGGCCCACATCCGTTAGACGGCATCGCGCGGGGCGGGAGCGCGGGGTGAATATCCCTCCCTCGCGTTGCTTGGGATCAGGCTCAGCCCCCATCGCGCGGGGCGAACATCCCCGCGCTGAGCATGCAAAGCCGGCTAAAGCCGGCTCGTTCTCCGGACACGATGTTGTCCTTAGCCTCCTTTAGGGGGCTTCGTCTGCTTGGTGAGCCGCGTCCCGAGCAGAGCGAGGGAGCGGGGTCTTTAGCCCCGCACGAGAGCGGGCTCACTGCCAAGCTGATGATGGCCGGCGCGCATAGCGGAAGGATAATGCTCCTTCGGCATCACGCGGGCTTCAAGACCTGCTCCCTCGCTCTGCACCCCCGCGTGATCGCGAATAGAATGACGGGAAGGCGGTTGCCGCCGCGGCATACAGGGATGTGCGACAGTAATGCAAGAGATTCCTCGCTGCGCTCGGAATGACGGGTGAACCAGCAGTGACATGAGCGATTCCTTGCTGCGCACGACCGCGCTAGCGCGAACGGAACGGCGTGTTGAGCCCTATTCAGGGGCTTCGTCGTTTGAGCGCGGTGCTGTCTGATGGATCTGGACTGGGCGGGCGCGATTCATCGCGCCCCTACACTATCGAACGCCTTGGGAGGCCACCGGTGCCTCCCCTCCCACCGATCGGCTACCGGCTATCGGCTACCGGCTATCGGCTGATAGCTGACACCTGACGGCTGATAGCTCACCACTCGTAGCTCGAAGCTCGTAGCTTCCCCGGTCTCCGGCATGGACGCGCGGCGCATCTCGCGGTAGCATCGGCGTTTGGCCAGGGCATAGCGCCCGGCCCTACACCAGAATCGTCCGACTCCAGCGAGCCGCCTTAGGCTGGCTCGCTGTTTGTGGAGAACATGACCACACTGCACCGCTTTACCGTCGCCGCGCACGCGCTGGCGCTCGCTCAGCTTGGGCACCAGTTAGGCGTCGAGCCGGCACCCTTGGCTCCGCCGCACGGTCCATCGCCTGCTCCGCATGTCCATGACCTTCAGCACGTGGCAGATGCCCTGATTCACGCCGGCCTCATCACGATCCAGCCAGGATCCGGGGGCTGGCGTCTCACACGTGATCCACGCCGGCTGACGCTGCTCGATGTGTATCGCGCCGTCGGTGGCGAACGACCAGTAGCACCGCAATCACTGGCGCAGGGCGATTCCGCTCACACCCCGCACTCCTCCCCCGATCCCGCTCCCAACGCGGCGCTCATCTCGCGGCTCGCGCGAGTCACGATCGCCGATATCGTCGCGGCTGCCTGCGCCCGTGTACCCGGCCTAGGATTCCTGGAGCGCGGCTAGGGGCGCCGCTCCAGGAGAGCAGGGAGTGTCACGCGGAACACCACCACGCCGTCTTATAGATGCGCGCAGTCAGCGTTCTACCTTCAGGCGCCGTGCCGGCACGGCAGGGAGGTAGCGGTATCTACGCTGGAGGACACAGAGAAAGGATCGTATGACGACGCGAACCGGACTGGCTGGCCGGGTAACGGACAGCAATGTTAAGTGGTACACCCTTGTGGCAGCCTGTTTCGGGCTGTTTATGGCGATTCTCGACAATCTCGTCGTGAATATCGCCATGCCGACGATCGCGGTTGATCTCCACGCGTCGACCACGCAATTGCAGTGGATCGTCTCGGCCTACACGATCGTCTTTGCCTCGCTGCAGATTACCGCGGGCGGTCTCGGCGACCGCTTCGGGCGCAAGCGCTGGTTCTTGCTCGGCCTGGTGCTCTTCACGGCGACCTCGCTGCTGGCGGCGTTGTCACAGAGTATCGAGATGCTGATCGCGATGCGCGCGCTGCAGGGTCTGGGCGCGGCGTTCATCATGCCGCTCTCCCTCTCGCTGATCTCAGCGGCGTTTCCGCCGGAGGAGCGTGGCAAGGCCGTCGGCATTTGGGGCGCCATCTCCGTCTCAGGGATCGCGCTTGGCCCGGTGGTTGGGGGGCTGCTGGTGGAATATGCCTCGTGGGAATGGGTGTTCCTCATCAACGTGCCAATCGGCCTGATCGCGCTCTTCGTCACGAGCGCGGTCGTGCGAGAGTCGAAGGATGAGAGCGGCACGGTGGCGACCGACATCCCTGGCACCGTCCTCATCACGGCGGCAATCGCCGCACTGACCTACGGCCTGATCGAGGCGGGCGACCGGGGCTGGGGCGACGCGCGGATTCTCACCTTCCTCGTGGGCGCGCTGGTGCTCGGCATCGCCTTTGTCATCGTCGAGTCCCGCACCGAGCGGCCGATGGTTCCGCTGCGCTTCTTCCGGTCGAAGACCTTCACCGGGGCGAACATCGACAGCTTCATGATCGCGTTTCTGCTGACGGCCATTTCCTTTTTCATGACCCTGTACCAGCAGAATATTCACGGGTACTCGGCCGTTCGCACCGGCCTCGCGCTGCTGCCGATGGTGGCCGTTATGATGCTGCTCTCCCCCATTGCGGGCTCCCTGACAAGCCGGATGGGCTCGCGGACGCTCCTCTCGATTGGGCTGGGGATTAGCAGTATTGGCACGCTGCTCTTCCTACGCAGCGCGCCGAATGCCTCCTACTGGGACATTCTGCCGGCATTCCTGGTGCTCGGATTTGGCAACTCGTTCCTCTGGGCACCGATGACCACCGCGGTGCTGAACAGCGTCGAGAGCGATAAGAGCGGCATCGCCTCGGCAGTGAACGGCGCAGTGCGGGAGATTGGCACGGCGTTCGGCATCGCGCTGCTGGGCACCATCGCCAACCAAGTCTACAAGAACGAGTTCCGGTCGGATGATCGCGTGCGCGACCTGGCCCAAGTGCCCGATCTTGCCCCGGTGGTGCAGTTCGTCGGCAACGGCGCGAGTAACGCTGGACATGTTATCGAGCGGATCCCGGTCTTCTCCGGGCTGCCGGCTGATCTGATCGCCACCCTGCGGCAGGTGAGCAGCGAGGCGTTTGTGGCAGGCATGGACCGGGCGATCATTATCTC
Source organism: Thermomicrobiales bacterium (assembly GCA_042408955.1). Classification (GTDB taxonomy): domain Bacteria; phylum Chloroflexota; class Chloroflexia; order Thermomicrobiales; family UBA6265; genus CALGSZ01. The sequence goes on along the minus strand of JBHOQQ010000171.1, from coordinate 991 downwards.
TGGGATCGGGCTGCTGCTCACGAGCGTTGTTTCCTACTTCCTGATCAGCGAGCACGTGGTAGTGCAGCCGGCATCGGTCTCGGCTCGCGCGCCCGAAACTGGGGCGGCGGACGTGGAGCTGGACGTCGAGCCCGCCATTGCCGACTAAGACTGCCTTCGGGCTGCGGCCTGTGTCGCTGGCCAGGGTGCGGCGCCCTTTCGACTCGTATGGGAATGCGTGGGTGGCAAGCACGGAGAATCCGATGGACGGTGTTGAAGCTCGCGCGGCTGCGCTGACCGCCGCACCGGCCGGGTGCGCGTTCCTCCAGTGGGTCGAGCGGCTCGGCATCACTCCGGTGGATGCGGCCGAGCCCTTGATGAGCATGGTTCTACTCGGCCGGGCGCTGACCGAGGTCAGTGTCTGGCGGAGCGACCATGCAATGGTGATCGAGCAAGCACTACGCGACGGGCCGCGCCTGCGCCCCCTGGCCGAGGCGATCCTCAGCCAGCCCGGAACCGCATGGTGGTTCGGCCCGCTCGACCGAGCGAGCCAGATGGTCGCGTGGGGACCCGCCGGAGCGTCGCTACCCGCTGACCCGGCAGATCTTCCCCACCCCACGCCCGTCCAGCGACCTCCGACCGATTGGGAGCGCTACGCCCAGAAGCCGGAGTGGGGCCTCGCGACCGCGACCGCCTTCCACGGGCTGAGCGCCTATCTGGTGGGTGCCAGCGAAGAGGCGGGCGATCTCGGCCCGCTGCCGCTGCCCTTCCCGCGCTATCTGCTGCGCGTCTCGCCTGCGGCACGGGTCTTCGAGATCGATGGTCCCGCCGCCTGGCGTCGCCTCTGCCTGGCTTACCCGGCTCCAGAACCGGGTGGGCTCTTGGGTGGGCTGGTGGTCCCGAACTTCGCGGCGGTGGCGCAGGATTGGGATGGCGTGCACGTGACGCTCGGTGGGTTGCTGACCGCCGACCAGGTGCGGCTTGACGGTCCCGAAGGCTCCACCGCCCTCCA
>JBHOQQ010000170.1:0-23092 GCA_042408955.1 Thermomicrobiales bacterium | reverse complement strand
GCGAGCAAAACCTGAGCTGACCGTGGCGGACCTACTCGCGCTCAGTCACCAATACCGTGTCTCGTTCCAAGCGCTCGTCCTGCGCTTGGAAGAGCTAGACCTGATCCCGGAAGGGACCTGGCGCGAGCTCAATCAACGGGGATTCAAGCCTGACCAAGCGCGAAAGCATCTTGCGCTCACTCCGCATCCCCGCGATCCATCTTTTCTGCCCCCCAGGTACGAACTCCTGGCGGCGCAAGCGTTCGATCAAGGCCTCATTAGTGAAGGGCAGCTTGCTCGGATGCTCGCAACCGACCGGGTCAGCGCCCGGGAACGGGTCAGTCGCCTCCTGCTTGCTGAGCGGGCCGAAAACGGCGAGTGGCGGCAGGCGCCGCTCGATCTCAGCGTCCCGGTCACTGGCATGGCAACCTAAGCGGCGAGACATTCCGTGCAAGCACGTTCCGGAGATTCGCCGGTTACGCTCCTCGACGCCTGCGCGGTCATCAGCCTGTACGCCACGCGGTGGATGCGCGAGATTCTGGCTGAGGTCGACGGCGAGGTCGCAGTGGTCGAGCTGGTGGTGAACGAAGCGCTCTACGTGCGGCGTGGCGGGAGCGGCGACGATGCTCGCGAGAGGGAGCCAATTGATCTCACGCCGCTCATCACTGCTGGCGCTCTCAGCGTGATCGCGCCGGACGATGAAGAGGATCTGCAAACGTTTATTGATCTCACCGCCCGCTTGCGCCTTGATGACGGGGAGGCCATGACGGCGGCAATCGCGATGCGGCGTGGCTATTCGGTTGTGACCGATGATCGCAAGGTGGAGAAGCGCCTGGCTGGAGCCGTTGAGCTTCGGTCCACGCTTGATGTGATCAAGGCCTGGGCTGAGCGACGCGCCATTGACATATTGACCTTGCGGCAGGTGCTGACCGATCTGCGAGACCGGCGGTCGTATGTCCCGCCGGTTTCGCATCCACTCAAGCCGTGGTGGGACCAGGTGATGGAGGAGTGAGTCCGCCATTATGGGACGCAAAAGTGTCGCTCAGCGGCGCGGCCATGGACTCGCGAGGGATCGACGATCGTCACCTGCCTTGACGCGGTGCAAACAGCGATGATCGTCATCCCCAGCCGGGTTTGTTACCGGGATCAACGAGATCCCGGCCGTCTGCAGCCCAGTCTCGTCCGACACACCTGCCGGGGGCTCCCGACTGCAGTCGGGAGCCCAGGCCGCGAGATCTGGGCTGCTAGGGAAGCGGGGATTGCGATTGTCGATCGTCTCACCCCGGAACCGTGAACCAGGCAGTCGCAAACTGGCGGACGGCCGCCTCATCCACCGTGATGCCGAGGCCGGGAGCATCGGGTACGGTGATCCGGTCGCGGTCATACCACTGGCGGACGTCGCCGAGATCCTCCCGGAGCATCAGCGGTCCGCCCATCTCGACCGTGCGGACGTTGGCGAGGGCCGTGGCCAGGTGCAGCCCGGCAGCGGAAGCGATCGAGCTCTCGACCATCGTGCCCACCTGCGTTGTGATCCCAGCGGTCTCAGCAATGGCGTTGAGCTTCAGCGCGTTCAGCAATCCGCCACACTTCATCAACTTGATGTTGATCAGATCGGCAGCGCGCAGGGCGACGACGCGCTGCGCGTCGCGCGGGCCGTGACATCCCTCATCGACCATGATCGTCGCGCCCGTTTGGCGGCGGACGTCGGCGAGCCCATCGAGATCCCACCAGGCCACTGGCTGCTCGTAGTAGTCCGGCGCCGCCCCCTGGCTGGCGCGGATGGCGGCGATCGCCACTCCCGCCGTCTTCCAGCCCTGGTTGACGTCGATCTTCAGGCCGATCTCGGGGCCAATCGCTTCCCGCACGGCGACAATGCGCTCGACATCGAGCCGCGGATTGGCCGGGTCTCCCACCTTGATCTTGACCGTGCGAAATCCGTTTGCCACGTGCCGCTCCGCGTCACGGGCCATCTGCTCCGGCGCCTTCAGGCTGACCACGCGGGAGATGGTCAGGTGCGGCTTGCTGCGGCCGCCCAGCAACGCCCAGACGGGCAAGCCACTCATGCGGCCGAGGAGATCGTGCAGGGCGATGTCCAGCGCGGCCTTGGCCGCTGGCACGCCCGCGACGCGCGCGTCGAGGCAATCCAACGCGGCTTCCCGGTCGCGCGCGTCGCGTCCGATCAGGGCAGGTGCCAGATCGTCGCGCAGGGCCACGGCGGTGCTTTGCCACGTCTCGCCGGTCACCAGCGGGTCCGGCGTGGCTTCGCCCCAGCCAGTGTGCCCATCCCGTGTGGAGATCCGCACGAGCACGGACAGCACGTCCGGAAAGGTGCCATAGGAGATGACGAAGGGCTCCGTCAGCGGAAGCTTGACCGGGATAATCTCAACGCGGGTGATCGCCAGCGGGGACAGCATCACGATCCTCGCTTTCTGACAGGCGCGGCAACGAGCGCGGCGCGGGAATGTTCGAGGTTTTTCTCGGGCAGGCGCTCCAGGAAATAAGCGGCATACCCTCGCTCGGGATCAACGTTCGGCACAAAGCCGGTAATGGCAAACCCGGCAGCAAAGGCAAGCTGAAGCGTCTCCCGCAGGATGATGCGCCAGCGCAGCGCTGCATTCGGATCCTGGGCGCGCAACAGATCAATATTGTTCGGCAGGTAGACGAAGGCGCGCTGCTGGTCGCTGGCAAAGGGATCGAAGTGGCGCACGCCGGCAAGATCGCGCGGCTGCAAGGGCGTATACCGGCCGAGGAGCCGGTCATGCACCCGGCTGGTCGTGATCGGCCAGGTCAGATGCAGGCGATCGGAAGGGAGATCACCATAGAGGCCGGAGCCGAAAGCTTCTCCATAGCGATTCTCCTCGTACCGGTCGGCATAGGCGCCGAGCTTTTCGAAATTCAACCGGGCATTGCTGGCACGCAGCGGATCGACCGTCCAGACAATTTCAACGAAGCCGCGCTCCAGGGCGATGGCGGCTTGGAGCCGCTTGAGATCGGCGCCCAAACCGAGCGACCGGGCATCGGCCCGAACCCCCAGGGCATCGGAAACGATCCGCGGCCGGCCAAAGTAATAGCCACCCCAGCCAATCACGAAGCCAATAAGCTCCTCCGCGGTACCAGGGGCGCTCGTGAAGGCACCGATCACTTCCCCACCCGTCTCTGGCACCGCGACAAGCTCGCTGGCGGCGACGAGGTCGCGATCAGAGAGCCCGAAGACCTCGCGCTGTAGACCCTCGACGGGGAGGAGCTTGGGCAGCGTCCGCAGGAGGCGAAACACGACCCAGCGGTCGCGGACGTGCTTGGTCCAAGCCAGCGTTTCGCCATGCGGACCGAGCGGCTCATCGTGTGGTGCAAAGCCCAGATCAATGGGACGCGGAAATGCTTCTCTCTGCACGGCGGGTTCCGGCTCAGGGGCGCGTGATCGCGGCATCGGATCATCCTTTGCAACAGGCTTGTGCCCGGTCGATTATCCCGTTGGTGAAGCGATCGGCGTGGCCAGTTCGGGCGGGACAATCGTGATCGGGAGATTGTACGTAAACACTGACCGGCTGTCTGTCCCGCCAGCGCTTGTCTCGATTGAGCAGGGAAGATCGTCTGGGCCGAGTGCCAACAGAATCTCCACGCGCTCACCGGTCATCGTCGTATCGGCGATGCGGTAGCGCTGGCAGGTACGTCCGCCGATCTCGATGCGGTCGAGGGGAACCGCGTCGCGTAGCCGCTCCTCGGGAGACAGGGCGGCGTAGGGAGGCGCGATTGGCGTTGCAACGGCGGCGTAGAGCGATGCTACGTCATCACCAGCCTGGGCAATAGCTGGATCAACGAGGAGCCAGGCATCTGGATCGGGCCGCGGCGTGCTGAAGCCGGGCAGCGCAATGCCACGCACGTAGACCGTGCTGCCCACGATGATAAGCTCCGCCGTCACGACGCCATTTTCCCGCATGATGCGGTGCCTCCGGTCAGGCAGGACCGCCTCCTCGATCACCTCAATCGTGACTACGGACGGTGCCGGTGTGCCAGGGAGCCGCTGTGTCGTCGTGAAAACGCTCCGGTAGCTGCGCACACCCGCCCACGCCCGGGCGATGCGGTCGGCAATCTCGCCGACGGCCGGCACTGGCGGCTCTGGTGATGCCGTGGCGCGGGATACTGGCGGTGATGCCGCCGGAGGAGTCACGCTGGATTGCCCGCAACCAGAAAGGATACTGGCGCAGATCAGGATTACTGCCTGAGCGATGAAAACGGGATACCAAGCCCGATACAGCGCGTGCCTCACCCCACCCTCTCCGGCCGTGCTCTCCTGCTCGACCAGGTTCCCGTGTGCCCGGGAACGGTCGCGTCGCGAGTCATTGCTCTGGCCAGCGCGTCCCGGCGAGCGAGCGCTGGCGCCATCCCCATGCTCTGTTACGCGGGGCGGCGCCGCTGGTTCCGCCGGAGTCCTGGCCATCTACGTATTGCGATAGGCGAATAGTGTTCGGCACAGATCCGTCATTCATCGGATGTTTACCATCCCCTGCTGCGTAACACTCAGAATGCAACGTGAGGGTGGTCAGGCAAGGAGGCAACCACCTCATCACGGGAAACAGAACGGACGTCGCGCCACCGTCTCACAGAACGCGCGTTCGGGCGTTTTACTGACAGACGCGATGAGCATCCGGGAAGCTGGCACCGGATCTCCCGCGACGCAGAAAGCCTCGCCATGGCGGACGCTTGAGGTGAGGCAGGGAGATCACCTCGGCGTTGCTCACATGATGGCCAGTGGACAGGGTGGGGCGCCGTCATTCGGAGGAATTCTATGATGATCGCTTTGGGACGCCGCCGGCTCATCCTCTCGCTGGTCACCACTCCGCCGCAGCCGAAGCGCGTGATCTTCCCGATGGCAGAGAACGCGACGGACGCCGAGCTTGCCCGGCTCAATCACCTCGCGGCAAGCGCGGACGACCGGCGGCGATGGGAGATCAACGCCATCCTCTATGGTGCTAGCCGGCCTCGCTAAGGGCGTCCGGCTCTCACATCCGGCTGGTGGTAGATGCAGGCATGAAAGGAAGCGCTATGAACTCGCCTGCCCTCATTCTCGGTATTGCCATTCTCGCTTTGGTCATCTTCGATATCCTCGCGCTCCGCTTCGGTGTTGACTCTCGCCCGCGGGATGGCCGGCCCAACTGGTGGTAAGGCTCATCCCGATCTCTCTCCCCACCCCACGCGTGGGGGCGATTCCCGCAATGGACGTCGCCCCCACGTTTTCTTTCGCCGGGCTCATCGCGGCCCTAGCGAAGGACGCGATGGTGCATACTGACGGTTTGCATGCTCGGAAGGGACATGGTTCGACGTAAGGGGGAGCATGATGACGGCTGCGATCATGGCCGACGGCTTGCACAAACGCTTTGGCACGACACAGGCGCTACGGGGGCTCGATCTTACCGTGCCGGAGGGGACGATCCTGGCAATGCTGGGTCCCAACGGCGCGGGGAAAACGACCGCCGTCCGCATCTTCACCACACTGACCAAACCGGACGCAGGGCGGGCTGTCGTGGCTGGACACGATGTTGTGCGCTCGCCGGAAGCGGTGCGCCAGCGGGTGGGCTTGACCGGGCAATACGCGGCGCTGGATGAGCTCCTCACCGGCCAGGAAAATCTGGAGATGATCGGCCGGCTCTACCATCTGCCGCGCGACGTGGCGCGGCGCCGTGCCCGTGAGTTATTGGAGCGCTTCGACCTGGAAGAAGCCGGCTCCCGGATCGTCAAAGGGTACTCCGGGGGAATGCGGCGCCGGTTGGATCTGGCAGCGAGCCTCGTCGCCGCCCCGCCGGTTCTCTTCCTCGACGAGCCAACCACCGGGCTCGATCCGCGCAGCCGTCTTGGCATGTGGGACCTGATCGCCGAGCTGGTCGCCAATGGCACGACGCTCCTGCTGACCACGCAGTACCTTGAGGAGGCGGATCGCCTCGCCGACACCATCGTGGTCATCGACCACGGGCGGGTGATCGCGCGGGGGACGGCCGCCGAGTTGAAGGCGCGGGTCGGTGGTGAACACCTCGAGGTCGTGGTCAGCCCGGGCAACGACGTGGCCGCCGCGGCGCGGGTGTTGCAGCGCTTCGGTACGGGAGCAGTCGCCATTGATGCCGAAAGCCGGCGAATCAGCGTCCCGATCACCGCGTTCCCTGGCTTCCTTTCTCAAGTCGTCCGCTCGCTGGACGACCAGGGCGTCCAGATTGATGAAGCGCTTATTCAGCGGCCAACGCTCGATGATGTCTTTCTCGCGCTGACCGGCCACGCCGCGACGGAGACCGCGGCCGAGCCGGGTGATCGCGAACAGGAGGAGGCGGCCTAAACATGAGCACGCACGTCAGAACGATCGCGCTCGCGGATGAGGTGCAGCCTGGTCTTGGACAGCGCTTGCTCTGGAATGTCACCGATGCACTGACGATGATGGGCCGGAACCTGCGCCACATTCCCAGGACGCCGGAATTGCTGGTTGATGTCACGATCCAGCCAATTATCTTCGTCTTGCTCTTCCGTTACGTCTTCGGCGGCGCGATCGCGATCGAGGGGACAAGCTACGTCAACTATTTGATGGCGGGCATCTTCGTGCAAACCATCGTCTTCGCGGCGATGACCAGCGGCATTGGCCTGGCGTTCGATCTCTCCAAGGGCATCATCGACCGCTTCCGCTCCTTGCCAATGGCGCGTGCCGCCGTCGTGACCGGGCGGACGCTGACCGACCTCCTGCGTGGCGTGATCGCCTCCGTGGTGATGCTGGTGGTCGGACTCGCGGTTGGGTTTCGCCCAGAGGGAGAGCTCGGGGGCTGGCTGGCCGGGTTCGGTCTGCTGTTGCTCTTCGGCTTCGCCTTCTCCTGGATCGGGGTGACGATCGGGATGCTCGCGCGAACGCCGGAGGCGGTACAGGCGATCATGTTCGTCGCCGTCTTCCCCCTTACCTTCGCCAGCAGCGCCTTCGTGCCAACGGCGACGATGCCTGGCTGGCTGCGCGCCTTTGCCGAGAACCAGCCGATGACCCAGATGGTCAATGCACTCCGCGCGCTTGTGTTGGGTCAGTCGCCCGGATCGGCGGCCTGGCAGGCCCTCGCCTGGTCGCTCGGGATTCTGCTCGTCTTCTTCCCACTCGCGGTGTCGCTCTACCAGCGGCGCACGACGCGCTAACTGAGCACGCTGAGGGAGTGCCAGCTGCTTCCCCGTTCCTTCCTGGTATGCGCCTTGCATGAATAGAGCCAGTCGTTGGTAACGGTGCCGCGACTGGCTTTTGGTTATGTGGGCATCGCTGTGCACGGCTAGCGCAGGAGGGAGTACGGTTGCAATGACGGCTCAGAAAGGCACGTGGTGGCGCGGGGGGTGGCTGCACCTGGTGGCAATGGGGGTGTTGCTCGTCGGTATCGCGGCTTGGGTCACAAGCGCTCGCCAGGTTGCGGCGCAAGCAGATACCGAGCCCGATGCCTCAGTCCGGTTCGTTCACGCCTCGCCCGGAGCGCCGAACGTAGACTTCCTTGTCGACGGGCAAGCGGTCGCAACGGATGTCCCCTTTGGGCATGCGACGGACTATGTGGCTGTGCCGAGTGGCGATCACAAGGTGCAGGTCGTGCCGGCGGGGCAGACGGCGGAGAGCGCTGTCATTGACACTGATTTGAATGTTGATAGCGGAGAGGCGTATATCTTTCTCGCCATGGGTCGGCTCAATGACATCAAAGGTAAGGTCTACCAGGTAGATCTTGGCGATCTCAATGAGGGTAAGGCGCGCGTCCGCCTGATCCACGCCTCGCCGGATGCCGGGAAGGTCGATGTTGCCGTCACTGGGGGCGACACGATCTTCGATGACGTCGACGTTGGCGATGCCAGCGATTACACGGATCTGGACGCTGGCGTGTATAGCCTTGATGTGAAGGATCAGGATGGACGTGTGCTCCTTAGCGCCCCCGATGTCGCAATTGATGCGGGCTACGCCTACGATATCGTGGCGCTGGGCTTGTTAGAAGATCACAGTCTCGGATTGCTGACGCTGACAACCCGGGTGATGGCGCCATGCGGTGAGGTCCTTGGCTTGCAAGCAACGACGAAAGACGCCTGTCTCCGAGTGGTGCACGCGGTCGCGGGCGGACCCGCCGTTGATGTCTATGTCAACGGTGAGGCGATCGTCAAGAATCTCGCCTTCGGCTCGGCGACCGAATTCGCGGTGATTCCGGGAGGGAGCGACCGGAAGATCGAGATCACGGCGGCCGGCACGCCAGCAGGAGATCAGGACATTGTTGCTCTGGAGCAAGATCTCGATGGTGGCACTGCGTACCAAATCGTGGCCATGGGCAATCCGGACGATGTCAACGGGGAAGTGATGCGGCTCGATCTATCGCCGCTGCCCTCGAATCAGGCTCGTGTGCGCGTCGTTCATGCGTCGCCGGACGCTGGCGATGTTGATGTCGTGCTGACTCCTGACCAGAAACTCTTCGAGGATGTTTCCTTCAAGGACCGGCCGCCCTATAAGATCCTCGATGCTGGTACCGTGACGTTGCAGGTGCGAAAGGCTGGGGAGCAGACGGTGGTGCTCGAATCCGAGGTCACTGTTGAGGCTGGCCATGTGTACGATATCATCGCACTGGGCCGCGCTGCGGACCAAAGCCTAACGCTCTTGGTGCTCTCCGCGCCGGTGCCGCAGCGTGAAGGCGGCGTGGCGACCGCAGCCGCAGGCACACCAGGCCCCGGCACCACAAGCGGCACGCCCGTCGGCACCGCCGAGCCGGTTGCAACGGCGACTCCCAAGGGGTAACCCCATAGGTATCACGATCGCGCGAGCGCTCTCTTCGATCAGGAGGGGCGCTCGCGTGTCTGGGCATTTCAGTGGGGCCGTTACGACGCGGTGCCGAGCGCGGCGTCGAGGGCGCCATAGAGCGCGGCGAGCGCTGCGTAAGCCGGAGTTCCTGGCCGCAACTCCTTATCCGGCATCCGCGCGAGCGTCCGGGCGAGCGCCAGGACCTCCGCCTGAAGGCGGGCCGCGTCGTAGGGCGGCAGGCCGAAGGCATCCGCCGTCCGGGCAAGCTCCGCGCGCTCGGGGCGGCCACCCGTCGCAGCGGCTGCCACCGCGCTGAGCAGTGTCGCCATTTCATCGGTACCTGCGTAGCGTGGTGGCTCTGGGCGGACGCGAAGCTCAGCGAGCGTCTCTCGCACGATCGCCGGATCGTCCGGAATCTTGGCGGCGCGCAACGACCGTGCCAGGCGGTTTGCCTCGCTTGCCGGGAGACCTTCTTCGACGATCAGATCACGCAGGGCTTGCTGCTGAATGGGCGGCAGGCCCTGCAGGGCGCGGCTCTGCTTCTCCGACAGCCGCCCGGCACGGATATCCTCCTGGATCGACTCCGGCAACTTTTCTGTTCCAAGGAGCTGGAAGAGGCGCGAGCGGCGAATGCCGACCGTCTCAGCAACGTGCTCCCATGGTGCATCGCCAAGCTGGGCCTTGAGCGCGCGCAGCGCGGCTGCGCGATCCACTGCGTTGAGATCTTCGCGGACGATGTTCTCCATCAACTGCTGAACGAGGCGGCGGTCCTCCGGCACTTCCCGGACGATCGCCGGGATCTTCGTTAGCCCGGCCCGCTGGCTCGCCCGCCAGCGCCGCTCGCCGTGGACGATCACATAGACATCGCGCGCGGCGTCGTAGCGCACGACGATCGGCTGCAGAACACCCTCGATCGCGATGCTGGCGGCCAGCTCCTCCAGCCGGTCGGGATCGAACGTCCGCCGTGGCTGGTCTGGGTCGGGCACGATCCGGTCGAGCCGGATCTCCTTCGCTGTGGGCAGATCATCAACACCGACTGCCTGTGGCCGGTGGTCGGCAAAGAGGGCATCGACAGTGAATTTCCGGCGGCGGCCAGTCGTGGCGCTGGCAGGGGCACTAGCCATGGATCCCAACCTCTACCGGTGATGCGGCCGCGGTGGCAGCATCCGGCGCGCCAGCGCTCTCCCGCCGTTTCGTCGTGCCGCGCGGCCCGCGTACGCCTGCCATGCTGCTCGCCGCCTCGTTGCCCGGAATCGCCTCAAGCCAGGCGCCGACCTCGCGGTACGCGGCCGCGACGTTCGAGCGCGGCAGATAGTGCAGAACGCTGGTGCGCTCCGCGGCCGACTCCGCGCTCTTCACCGAGAGTGGGATTGCTGGCAGCAGCGGCAGCTCCGGGAATTCCTCCGCCAGGGTCGCCAGCATGTCAGCCGCCAGGCGGGAGGAGTGATGCACCTTCGTCGGAAGAAAGCCGAGGACGCGCAGCTCTGGGTTGAGCCGGCGAATCTTGGCGATCGTCTCGAACAGGCGACGCAGCACCATTAGCGAGAGCGGGTGCGGCTCGATCGGGATGACGAGCTCGCGCGCGGCAACCAGGATGTTGACCGAGAGGATATTCAACGCTGGCGGCGAATCAATCAGCACGTACTCGTAGCCAGAGAGATCGGCCGCGCGCAGCCGGTAGTCGAGCTGGCGCTCGCGCTCCAGCACATTGAGTAGCTCCAGCTCGGCCGCCGCTAGGTCGGGGTGCGATGGGATCAGCTCCACGCCCGGGATCGTTGTCGGCTGGGCAATAGCCGGCATCGCCAGCGTCTCGTCGATTAGCAGATCGTAGATCGAGACCTCCAGCGCCGCGACATTGACGCCCGTCGCCATCGTCAAGCTGGCCTGCGGGTCGAGATCGAGCGCCAGAACGCGCCGGCCGCGCTCGGCCAGGGCAGCGGCGACGTTCAGCGTTGAGGTTGTCTTGGCCGTGCCGCCCTTCTGGTTGAAAAAGGCAATGATGCGGGTCATTGGTGCCATGCCCCTTGTGCCGTCACGGCGGGAAATCCTCGGGAGGGCTGTACGTACAACTTTGCCCCGAGGATACCACGCCTGGTGACTTCCGGGCAAGGCCATTCACCTTCTCGGCTCAGCCTGCCAGTGCGCCGGTCTCCGCCTCCACCGCCGCCAGGCTCTCGTCCAGGATGGCGATCATCTCATCAATCTGCTCGCGGGTGATGATCAGCGGCGGTCCGTACAGCAGGTGATCGCCTTCCAAGCCGTCCACCGTCCCTTGCAGCGGGTAGGAGACGAGTCCACGTTCGAGCGTCGCCTCGGAGACGCGCTTGCTCACCTGCCACGCTGCCGGGAAGGGCTCCTTCGTCGCGCGGTCGCGCACGAGCTCGATGCCCGCCAGCAGGCCGAGCCCGCGCACATCTCCGACGATCTCGTGGCGCTGCTGCAGCTCCCGGAGCCGGTCGAGGAAGTAGGCCCCGACCGCGGCGGCGTTCCGAACGAGATCATGCTCGCGGATGTAGCGCAGCACGGCCACGCCCGCGGCGCAGGAGATCGGATTGCCGGAGGCAGTGTGGCCGATGACGAACGAGCCGCTGCGCTGCCGGACCTCGCCGACGATCTCCGGCTTGGCGATGACGGCGCCGAGCGGGGCATAGCCGGCCGCGATCCCCTTGGCGCAGGCGATCAAATCCGGCACGACGCCCCAGTGATCGATGCCGAAGTTGCGCCCGGTCCGGCCGAAGCCGGTCATCACCTCATCGGCGATGAAGAGGACATCGTAGCGGTCGCAGATGGCACGGATCTCCTGGAAGTAGCCCGGCGCGGCTGGGACGGCGCCGAGCGTCGCACCGACGACCGGCTCGGCGATGAAGGCAGCGACATTCTCCGGCCCGACCTGCCGGATGACGTGCTCGAGCTGGCATGCGCAGGAGAGATCGCATGGTGGGCAAGCGGAATGCATCCAGCAGCGGTACGGGAAGCAAGGCGGGATATGCTCCACCGCTGGCGAAAGGACGGGTGTGTACTTGCGGCGCCGCCCGGTGTTGCCGCCATAGGCGAGTGCGCCAAGCGTGTTGCCGTGGAACGAGCCCCAACGCCCGATGATGAGATGCTTCGTCTCCTTGCCGCGGTCGCGGTGATACTGCAGGGCCATCTTGACCGCGTTTTCCGTCGCTTCGGAGCCACCGGAGATGAACCAGACCCGCTCCAGACCTGGCGGAGCGAACTCCTGGACGATGATCCGGGCGCACTCCTCGATCGCCTCGGTGGAAAAGACATGCGTCGGCACGAACGCCAGCTTGCGCGCTTGCTCGGCGATCGCCTCGACTACCTCGGTCACGCCGTGGCCGATCGCGGTCACCACGGCCGCGGCCCCGGAGCCATCGAGATAGCGTTTCCCCGTCGTGTCGTAGAGATAGACGCCCTCGCCGCGCTCTAGGATCGGGTAGGCCCGGCGCAAATCGCGATGGATGACTTTGGTATGCTCTGGATCTATGACCGTGAAGTGCCCCACGTTTTCTGCTCCCTTCCACATCGTGGGCAAGCCGGAACAATCCGCACAATTATCCACGTCTATTCCGAGCGTGTGGCCACTGGTGCAGCGTGTCCAACCACCCTGCTCCTGGCGGCACTTCCTCCTTACCATGGTTGAAGGCGGTACTCCGCTCCGCGAATGGGTCAGCTTCAGCTAGCTTCCTTGGCCGAGTCTTGTCCCGAGCAACGCGAGGGAACAGGAGTTAAGGCCAGCACGACATTCGTGCGTCTCGCCAAGCATCAGCCGGTGCAGCGCGCATGGCCGCTGTCGCACATGCTCTGCAGACCGTTCTGGTCGCCTAGCAACGCTCGTTCACACGCGCAGCCGGAACACCGGATGATTCGGGGCGATCCGGCGCAGATCCTCGTCAGGCACGTCCGGGCCGGAGGCGCCGAACTGCGCGGCGGTTTCGCGTCCCCACCGCCGCAGATATTCCCGGAGAACCGGCGGCTTCTGGTCGTCGGGAAGCTCCTCAGCCTGAAACGAGAGTTCTTGCTTCCCTTTGCGCAGCGTGCCACGGCCCGCGGCCCGCAGATTGCGCACCCACTCGGTATTTCCGCGCGGCGCCACGAGATAGCGCACGCCATTGATCTCGAGCGGATTGACGGGCACGCTGCGCGGCTGGCCGGTGCGGCGGCCGGGCACGGTTAGTACCCAGGCGCCGCGCATTCCCAACCCCAGCCGGCCAGCGAGGACGGCGATGATCGGGTTGACGACGTGTTGAACGAACCAAGGTGGACGTTGATAACGAGTCATCTCTTCCCTTTCAGCCTCAGCTACTGGCTCGTGTGCGGGACCGGCCGAGATACTGGTCCATTGGGTCCCTCAGGACGCTGGAGATAGGTGCGGATCTCCTGCTCTCGTTGTGGCGTGGTCAGGATAGCCACGATATCCCCAGGTTCCAAGCGCGTCGCTGCACGCGGGAACAGCGCTTCTCCATCTCGGGTAATCGCGACCACCAGACTCTCGGACGGCAGGTTCGCCTCGCGCAACGTCCGCCCGGCAAGCGGTGAGGCCTCATCCAGGCGGAGCTCAAGCAGGGTGGCTGATGGTGGCAATGCCCGAAGCCGTCGGAGGGGCTGGTTCAAGGCGGAGCGATAGCACAGAATGATGTCCCTTGTCGAGATTGAACCGATCACCTGGCCATCAGATACGACTGGGAGCGCGGCAAGGCCGGATTCCGTCAGTCTTTCCAGCGCCTGATCAAGAGGCTCATGGTCTGCAACCGACCACTGCGCTTGGTCGGTGGAGAGCGTTGCCTGATCCCTGACCGGCGTTGGCTGGTACGCATCACGCACCAGCAGCGATGAGAGGAGCGGGAAGCTAAAGCGCCAGCGGTGCGCAGGGGAATGGGAGCGATCAAGCACCTGACTGCGGTAAATGGTCTCATCGCCAACCAGGGCGGTCGAGACGGCCACGGCGACCATCGCTGGCGCAAGCAGCGACAGATTGCCGGTCATCTCTGCGACCATGAGCATCACGGCCAGCGGAGCATGCGCGATGCCGCCGAAGAGCGCCATCATGCCAATGATGACGAAGGGCGCAGGCGTTTGGGCAACCATGGCACATGGATGATGCCTCCCAGTCGCCAAAATGCGGCACCCAGCATGCCTCCGATCACCATGCCCGGACCGAAGATGCCACCGGATCCCCCTGAGCCGATGGATAATGCGGTGGCCAGGATCTTCGCGAATGGCAGGACGAGGACAACCCAGAGCGGCAGGGTTAGAAGCGCTGGCGTCATGCCGATTTGTACCCAGCCGTAACCCGTGTGGATGGAGCCCCGGACAATCAATCCCATCAAGCCAACAAGGGCACCCCCGATCGCTGGCTTGAGCCACGCGGGGGTACTCAGCCGGTGAAAGAGCCCCTCGATCGCGTAAAAGGACCGGGCATACAGCAGACCAACCACACCGCACAGCGCCCCTAATGCGGCGTACAACACCAGCGAGGGTGGTTGCTCGAAGCCAATTCCCGGCTGAGCCCCAAAGATCGGCTCCCAGCCTTCAATGGCACCGAACAAGCTGTACCCGACGATGGACGCAATCAGAGACGGAATGAGGGCTTCGACTTCTAGGTCGTGGACATACAGGATCTCGGAGGCCATGACCGCACCGCCTAACGGCGCTCGGAAGATGGCGCCGATTCCGGCCCCCATTCCGGCCGCTACCGCGATGCGGCGCGTCGCGGTATCGAGTTTGAGCCATTGTCCCAGAACCGACCCAACCCCGGCCGAAATCTGGGCTGCCGGACCTTCGCGGCCTGCCGATCCACCCATGCCAATGGTGATTGCGGAGGCGATGAGCTTGATGAGCGGGATCCGACCGCGGAGCCTCCCGCGCTTGTGGTGAATGGCGGCGATCGCTGCATCGGTGCCATGACCCTGTGCTTCTGGTGCGAAGCGAAAGACAACGATCCCCGACAGCAGGCCCCCAAGTGCCGTGACCACGGGTAACAGCCACGGCCGCCGCAAGGGATGGAGCGTCGGATCGCCTTCGCCGGCCGGCAGAGGAGGCAGGTACCCCACGATGTCGCCAAGGGCGACGTGAGTGACAAGGCGGATCGCCAGCGAGAACGCCACCGCCCCGAGCCCGGCGGCGATGCCAATGACGGTGCCCAGGACAAGCCAGCGCGCCAGATAGCGGCTTGCTTCGAAGCTTGCCCCCTCCGAGCTGGGACGGAGCATCCCTCGGAGGCGTCCGAATGTGGTCATCGGGGATTGTGAAGCTGAGAGCCGGAAGCTTTGGAAGAGAACAGCGGCACGACGTCTCGGCAGGTCAACCCATCGCATCGGCTAGCGCACCCGAAGCATGATACCACTCCTGATCAGGCGTCATTCTCACTCTGATCCATGGAAGCATCGGAGATTTGAGCGACTGCTGCTACAAGAGAAACCAAGCAGCGCAATTCCCATTCAGTATACCTGATTGACAGCGAGGTGCTGAGCCTCGCGAGCGGTATTCCGGGCCGCCGCCTGGATGCGCTTGTGTTTGGCTGCCAACCTCGCGCCATCTCGGAGCCCGTATGTCCGCTATCCTGCGGTGCCGCGCCCACGATACGTTGCGCGGAGGCGAGCCGAGCCAGGCAGCACCTCCCGCCACGATATCCGCTCGATCTCGAGATGCGCCATGCTTGCCGTCGGCAGATGGAGTGATCCGGGCGTCGCGTTGGAGAGCACCGCCGCCAGCTCGGCGAAGCCGGGATTGTGGCCGACGAGCACGGCGCATGCTGCCGTTTCCGGCAACCTGTGAATCACGTCGAGCAACATCCCGACGCTCGCCCCGTAAACGGTGGGCTCCAGCGTGATCGCGTTCGGCCAGCCTATGGCGCTCCCGACGATCTCCGCCGTTTCCCGGGCGCGGCGGGCGTCGGACGAGACGATCAGATCGATGGGGAGTTGGAGCTCGGCGAGGAGGCGGCCAATGGCCGCCGCATCTTGCCGGCCCCGCGGCGTCAAGGCACGCTCACGGTCACCGCTCGCGGCCTCTGGTTCTGCCTTGGCGTGACGAAGGAGAAGCAAGGTTTTCATCATTCCACGCTCGTCGTGTATCCGTGCAGACAGTTCGGCAACATCGTTGGGGAGCAAACCCTCCCCGAGGCATAACGATGGCGTGCTGTCTGCGATATCATACGGCAACGCCGGAGACACGCATGCCACGGGCGAGCACTGCCCAGAAAGGACAGGCCACGCGATGGATCCCTCGGTGCCTGTGTTGTTGCGCCACGCGGGCGACGCGATGGCCGGGATGTTCCGGCATGCGCCGGGCTTTGAGGCGCGGACCTGGCGCCATGCCTGGATGATCGTTTCGGGTGAGCCGGAGGCACTCGGCAACTGGCTAGTGATCGTCGAGCCGGGACCAGGGGTCGAGGAGGCGCTGCGCGCTTTCGTGGGGACACTGCGGGAGCGGGGGCATCCTGGCCTCGTCTACTTCCCTCAGAGCGCGGCGCGCCAGTACGACGTGCTCGCCGCAGACCTCGGCTTGGACGTGCCAGGTCCGGTGCCGTTAATGGTCCGGCGCGCAACAGTGCCTGGAGCCGGCGGGCCGGAGAGTGGGGAGATCGTTGCGATCACCGATGAGCCGGGATGGCACGAGGCTGCCAGCGTGATCGCAGCCGCCTTCGGTATGTCGCACGAGGCTGCCCTGCGGCTCATGCCAGCCGTCGTACTGACGGAGCCCGCGCTCTGCATCTACGGTGCCCGGCGCGATGGGCGCATCATCAGCGTTGCGGTTGCTTCTCGGATCGGCCCGCTCGTGTCCATCATGATCATGGCGACGCATCCGGCGCACCAGGGGCAAGGAGCGGGCCGGGCCGTGCTCGAGCGTGCGCTCGCAGATGGCGTGCGGCAGGGCGCGACCCATGCCCACCTCATGTCCTCGGTTGAGGGCCGCCGCCTCTACGATCGCGCCGGCTTCCGCGTGGTTGACGCAGGGGTGACCCGGCTGGTGCCAGCGCACTGAAGCGCCGGCCGCCGCCAGTCTGCGGTTGCGGGGCTCAGGGCCGGATGAGCCGGATCGCTGCACCGACGTTCAGCGTGGTCCAGGTGCGATCGGCAGTGAGCACGGGCCGACCGAGCCGGAGTGCAGTCGCCAAGCATGCGCGGTCTCCAAGCGAAAGACCATGAGACCGGGTGAGCGCCCGCAGTCGGGCCATCGTGACGGCGTCATCAACAGTGATGGCCACGATGTCGAGCAGCCCGCCGATGAGTCCTTGATCCTGGAGCCGGTGATGCGTAGCCAGGGCGTCCTCACCGGCGTCGCTCAATCGGGAGAGGACTTCGGCGTAATTGACAGCGCTCATGATGGCTCCAGAGGCGAGCGCCTCCTCGACAGTTGACGCGCCGGGCTCCTCGTGGAGATACGCAAGGAGCGCCGACGCATCCAGCACCGAGTTGGGAGCGTCGTCTATCATCCCATGTCCTCGCGACGGGTCTCCTCCCGCCGCTGGATGATCAGATCCTCGACGAATGAGCTTCCGGGGGCGAGATCCCGGTAGAGGCCCCGGAGGCGGCGCGCCTGCTCACGAGCGGAAATAACGCGGAAACCGCCCGCTTCGTCGGTGGTAACGATGAGCCGGTCGCCAGGATGGAGGTTGAGGCGCTTGCGGAGCTGGGACGGGAGCACAAGGCGTCCCCGCTCCCCAAGAAAAATGGTAAAACGATCGTCGTTCTTCATGGTGACATTGTACCACGATGCTATTCCGGCCCACATTCACGACACTGCCCGCGTTCCGGAGAGGTGGCACAATCGCGCGAGGCAGGGCTCCTGCCGATCGGCGGATCACGTTGCGTTCGATCCCCTCACCACGCTGGGTGGTGGGTGTGCCAGTCGGTGTGCTGCTGGTAGGCGATCGCTGCGGCCAGGATCCGGTCCTCAGCGTAGGCGCGGCCCATGAATTCCAGCGCCGTCGGCAGCCCCCGCTCCCCGAAGCCGTTCGGTACGGTGATGGACGGTAGCCCGCACAGGTTCCCGGCCGCGCCGAGCGATGGCCCTCGCTCCCGCCCGAACCACGTCGCAAAATGATCGCGGATCGGCGTCGCCACATACGGCAGTGTCGGTGCGACAATCGCATCGTAGCTGGCAAGCAGGGCATCAAGCTCCCGCATCGCCCGGCGCCGGA
The DNA here is from genome assembly GCA_042408955.1 of Thermomicrobiales bacterium. GTDB lineage: Bacteria > Chloroflexota > Chloroflexia > Thermomicrobiales > UBA6265 > CALGSZ01. The sequence continues at coordinate 5,198 of JBHOQQ010000170.1, read as the reverse complement.
TGCGCAGCGCGCGCAGGTAATCAACCGCGGGCAACACGAGCGCGTGGTGCAGCCCAACCCGGTCTTCCGGCGCGGTCAACTCAGCACTCCGGCCACTTGTCATAAACTCCTCGAACGCCGATGCCGCCTCGGCCATCACCACCACGCTTGCGGTCGCGTCCCAAGGGAGATCAGGAAGATCAACCTCTTGCACCGTTCCGATTGCTCGCAGCACTGTGAGCGCGGCCTCGAAATTCGCTGCAACTTCCGGCTGCGCCTGCGCCGCGGCGCCGCGCAGCACGGCGAAGCGGAAGCCCTCGCGCTGCGCCGGGACCGCTGGCAGGGGGCGGTCCGTGGTCGCCGGATCATTCGGATCGGGCCCGGCAATCGCCGCCAGCACCGGCGCGCAGTCCTCGGCCGTCCGCGCCATCGGGCCGATCTTGTCCATCGTCCAAGAGAGGGCCATCGCGCCATGCCGGCTGACTCGGCCATACGTCGGACGCAAGCCGGTGATGCCGTTGAAGGCGGCCGGCGTCAGGATTGAGCCCCACGTCTCCGAGCCGATGGCGAACGGAACGCAGCCCGCGCCAACCGCCGAGCCCGATCCGCTCGATGATCCGCCAGACCAGGCGTCCTCGCTCCAGGCCGATTTGCCCGGACCAGTAAACGAAGCGTCCGGCTGCTCGTAGCCGAAGCCGCCCGCGCATTCCACCATCGCCAGCTTGGCCACGAGCACTGCGCCCGCCTCGCGTAGCCGCCGGATGACGGTCGCATCGTCGTCAAAGACCTGCTGTTTGAACGGTGCCGCTCCCCAGGTGGTCGGGATGCCGGCAGTGGCCAGCAAATCCTTCGCCCCGTAGGGAATGCCATGCAGCGGCCCGCGGTCGTGTCCTGCCTTCAGTTCCGCTTCCGCTTGCTGTGCCTGCTCCATCGCCAAGTCGCGCGTGATGGTTACCACCGCGTTCAGGCGGCGGCCGACCGTTTCTAAGCGCTCGATGGCATGCTCGGCCAGTTGGGTCGGCGTGACTTCGCCGGACCGAATGAGGCGGCCAAGCTCCGCGATTGTCGCGTACGAGAGGGCATCGCGATCCATCTTTTCCCCTCTGGTCTATCCAGCCTGATCAAACATCCATGCGATACGGCACGAAGACAATCTCCGGCTCGTCGGCGTTTCCCAACGGCACACTCCTCAGCTTGTCTGCCAGTGAGAGCCCACGCGCTAGGCGCGTTCGGATCTCGGCGCGTTGCTCCTCGGTAAGCTGGTCGCCGCACTGTGCGACGATCACGGCAAGCTGAGCCTCGATGATCGGGGTATGCCGCGGGTCCTCGGTTGACGTCCCTGGAGTCGCTTCCCGTTCTGCCATTGGTCCCGTCTCCTTGTCGTCTGGCACTGCACCGGCGGCATACTACCGCAATGGCGGCTTTGCGAATTGGATCGCGGTGCGAGATGATAGCGGAAGCCACCGGCATCACCTGAGGCAGATGGTAAAGGAGATAGTTCATGCTCGAGGCGATCGTCGGTAGGACATTTCAGGATACGACCCTTTCCCTTGATGGTGTTCGGTTCGTCCGCTGCCGCTTTGTCAACGCTCAACTGATTTATACCGCCAGGGAGGAGACAGATTTTGAGGAATGCACGTTTGATCGGTGCTCCTGGACGTTTGAAGGTCCGGCTGAGAACATGATTGCCTTCCTCTCCATTCTGCAAGATAAGGTTACCCCCGATGGCCCAGAACTTGTCGAGGCGATTTTTAAGAGCATCAGAAACGGGAAGGTAGCGGAACTGCGAGCGGATGCCATGGTGGCTTAGCCGGCGTTCGATCCATGGCGGAATCTGAATCCTATGCCCCGAGAAAGCAAAGGGAGGACCCGTTGGTGCCCGAAGCCGCTGGACGATCCGGGCTAGCGACGAGTTGCCACCGGCTTCGGGGCTTGGCGTACAGCCGAACACCAGCAGGTGACTGGGATGTTAAACGGGCTCAGCACGATCTAAAGGTCGCCGCGACGGCCCATGAGCACGAAATCGAGCGAAGGAGATTGGAGCACGAGCTTGAGCAGCAGGCGAGAGATAATGACAATCGCCGCCAGCGTGAGATGCTGCTCTTTTATGCTGGTCTGGTTACCGGCGTCGTGTTGTTAGGCGTCGGGCTAGTGGTTGGCGTCGCATTGGATACATCAGAGGCCAAGGCCGGCTGGGCTCGCTCGATCGTCACCGCAATTCTGGGTGCGTTTGCGGGTTATCTCACCGGGAAGAGCACGAAGTAGAGATCCTGACCGACCCTCAACCAGCGTGCGTGACAGGTCGTGTGGAGACACTCGCACACCGTATGCAGGTCGCCCGCTCACTCAGGCGAGGAGAGATCCCCACGCTTCTCTCTGGATGATCCCCGGAGTGTGACCGCTCGAATGAAGTCATCATGTCTGGAACATGCTTTAGCCTTTGGGCCGCAGAGCCTGTGCGAGACCGTCGCCGATTAAACCAAATGCCGCTCCGGTGATCAGCACGGCGAGGCCGGGATAGGTCATCAAGCGCCAGTCGCGCAGGAAGAAATCGCGTGCCTCGGTCACCATCAATCCCCACTCGGGGTTGGGTGGCTGTGTCCCCAACCCGAGAAACGAGAGTGATGAGGCAAGCAGGATGTTCAGAACGATATCGGCCATCGAGAAGATGATGGCCGCAGACACGACGTTCGGCAAAATGTGCCGGAGCATGATCCGGGCATGGCTCATGCCGATCACCTTTGCCGCCTCGACATATTCGAGACGCCGCGCCACCATCGTTTCAGCGCGGACGATCCGGGCATACGCGATCCAGCCGACGAGCCAAATGGCATACAGGATATTCGTTGTCCCTGGGCCAAGGATGGCCACGATCGCGATGACGAGGACGAGATAGGGCAAGGTGAGCATGAAATCCACCAGCCGCATCGTCAGCGTATCCAGCCAGCCGCCGAAATAGCCAGCCAGCAAGCCCAGCAACCCGCCAACGACGACGGTGACCGCGGTCGCCACCGTGGCAATGACGAGATCGACGCGGCCACCGTAGGCCAGGCGCGTGAGATTGTCCCGGCCAAAGTTGTCCGTTCCGAGCGGATGCTTCCAACTCGGCCTGGCGAAGGTGGGCTGGTCAAACGCTGGTTCCCGGGGATCGTACGGGCTGATGAATGGATACAGGAGGCAAAAGCCCGCGATAACGACCAGCAAGGCCAGGCCGCTGATTAGCGTCGCGTTCCGGAAACGCGAGCGATGGCGCCGCTCTGCCGAGGGCTGGGCGGCAGCAAGGGGTGGAACGGTCGTGGAGACGGTCGTTGTCCCAGTGGTCATTCAAGTTTCACCCGCGGGTCGAGAACGGCATACAGCAGGTCGGTGGCCAGATTGATCAGCAGGACCAGGATGCCAATGGTCAGCGTAATACCCTGGATAATCGGGTAGTCACGGTCGAAAATGGCGCGGACGATCAACTGGCCGAGACCGGGAATCGCAAAGATCGTTTCAACGATGGTTGTGCCGCCGAGCAGGAACGCCAGGTTCACGCCGAGAATCGTCACGGTGGAGAGGGAGGAGTTGCGCAGGACATGCCAGATCAGCACGCTCCGGCCCGAGAGACCCTTCGCCCGCGCGGTGCGGACGTAATCAGCGTGGAGCGTTTCGAGGATGGCATTGCGCAAGCTGCGCACGAGCAGTGAGGAGATCGCCAGGGCCAGCGACAGCGCCGGCAAGAAGAGCGATTCTAGGTGGCCAAAAAAGCCCTCGCCCCAGCCAGCAACTGGGAAAATGCGGAAGCGCACGGCGAAGAATTGCAGGAGCATCATGCCGACCCAATAGGCTGGCATCGCCAGTGAGGCGAGCACGAACACGCGCACGATCTGATCCGGCCATTTCCCCTGGTTCAGCGCGGCCCAGGTGGCCAGCGGCACGGTGATCAGGCAGGCAAGGATCAAGGCATAGGCGCTGAGGAACAGCGTTGGCGGGATGCGCACCAGGACGACATCCACCACTGGCTCGCGCTTGCGAATGGAATCACCGAGATCACCCCGAAGCAAGTTCTTCAAGAAGATCACGTATTGCGTCCAGAGTGGCTTGTCGAGTCCAAGCGAGCGCCGGATCTCGGCAACACGCTCCGGGGTCGCGCGCGGGCCAAGCATCACTCGCGCAGGATCGCCAGGAACGAGGCGAATCAGCAAGAAGGTGAACAGCGTGATGAGGAGGAGCACCGGCACCATGTGAACCAACCGGCGCAGAATGTACCCTGTCATCTGTAGCCTTCAGCTTTCAGCCGTCAGCTTTCAGCCGATAGCCCATAACCGATCACCGGTAGGGGCGGGACGTGTGTCCGCCCGCAAGCGTTAGGGAACCATCAGCCGTCAGATCTTGGCCGTCAGGATGCGTGGGTCGCACAGATGCATGACACCTCACCGCGGCACGCCAAAAGCGCAAAGCTCGATACTCGGAGCCTCCCTGACCTCCAGCCCCTACGACGCGTCGTCCCGCCAGCTTTCGTACAGCCGGTAGTTGCCAGTCGGCAAGATCCGGAAGTTTTTGACATAGGTGTAGATCGCCGTGGTTCCGGTCGGGTAATACAGGTAGATCAGGTGCGCGTCGTCCAAGACCAAGCGTTGGATCTGGTTATATAACTCCTGCCGTTTCTCCGGATCCGTCTCCGTCTGTGATTGCCGGATGAGGGCGTCAACCTGCTCGTTCTTATATCCCGTCCAGACTGCTTGCGTGCCGCCGTCGCTCAGCACGGCAAAGCTCGTCAGTTCGTCCGGGTCGATGATGTCGGTCGTGTAATAGCTGAGATACATGTCGAAGTCCTGGCTCACGGTGATCCGGTCGGTCACCGTCGCCGGCTCAAGTGAGGTAATCGTGATCTTGCCGCCGATCTCTGCTAAGTTTGATGCGACGAGCTGGGCGACTTGCGAACCGACCGCATCGCCGGCGCTGATGAGGAGCTCCAGCGCAAAGCCGTCCTTCGCGCTCGACTCAGCGACAAGTTGCTTTGCCTTCTCCAGATCGTGCGGGTAGCCGGGTGAATTCGGGTCCCGTCCTGGCATCTTTGGCAGGTAAGAGGTGGCTGGTTCACCCGCGCCAAAGAGCACATTTTTGATCAGCGCTTCCTTGTCGATGGCATAGTTCATGGCCTGGCGCAGCTTCTTGTCGTCCAAGGGCGGGCGGCGCAAGTTCAGCCCGATGTAATCAATCCGGGCGACGGCCTCATC
>JBHOQQ010000040.1:0-16008 GCA_042408955.1 Thermomicrobiales bacterium | reverse complement strand
GCTTCCCCAGCCCCTAACCCCCAACCCCCATCTGACCCCTGACTCCTGACTCCTGACCCCTCCCCAGCCCCCAACCCCTACCCCCATCTCATCCCTCATTGCGCCTGCGCAACATACTGGCGAATTTGATCCTCGCTCAACTCGCCGATGTGGAGAGCCGCAATTGTGCCATCCGGACGGATGAACACCGTGGTCGGGAGAGTCGAGACCCCGTACGCATGTTGGATTGGCCCAATCAGCTCGTCGGTGCCTGCCGTGTCGCGCCCAACAGGAAAAGTGAGTCCCAAACGCTGGACCAGCGCGCGAGCGCCATCACCGTAATCGCGCTTGACTCCGATGCCGACAACTTGGACTGGTTCTCCCGTGTGCGACCATGCCTCGCTCAGCTCCTGAAAGCGCGGAAGCTCACGCTCACACGGCGCGCACCAGGACGCCCAGAAATTCAGCACCACGACCTTCCCGCGTAGGTCTGCTAAAGTCAGTGTTGTGCCATCGAGCAGGGTCAACGTGAACGGTGGCGCGGCCTGGCCAACCAGGCGGCCAGCGCCAGCGGACTCCGAGCCAGGCCGCCGTTGCCAGACGCCGATGACCACGAGCGCCGCGATGATCAAAAGTGCAATGAGCGCCGGAGTGTACCGGGCATACCGGCCATAGCCGATGCGCCCGTGCTCCTCTCCATCCTCAGCAACCTTGAGCTCCGTGCTGATTTCCTGTTCCTCTTTGATCATCACCCGTGTTTATGGAAGCTCCGTAATGGCTGCATCGACTTTCGCGGTCAGGTCTTCTGATCCGCCGATGAGCACGGCAAAGACGTTGCTCCCTTGGGTCGTGTGCAACGGACCACCGGCGACCGGGGTGCCGAGCGTCGAAAGCAACGTGAGACTCGTCAAGTCAAGCTCGGAGACCTCGGCTTCGCGGGTAGCAGGGTCCTCGAAGAGAAAGACGTACAACGGCGTCCCGTTCACCACCAGGCCCTGCCCGGCAGCAGTCAGCTCGGGAATGCGCACGCCTTGCCGCGCGTACTCGACGGTGAGGCCATGTGCGCGTAGCGCTTGGACCACATTGACAAGCTGAGCACGTCCCGGATCGCTTGGTGGAGGTGGCGGGGTGGGCTCTTCCTGAAACCGGTCGCGCACGTACAGCACGGCAACGACGATGAAAAGCACGGCGGCGATGGCGAAGAGGGCCGTGCTGAGCCGGTTGCTCGTGAATCTCCGGGCCGGTGGGGGTGCCACGAGATGCTCAGTTTTCGATTTCCGCGCCACGTCAATCCACTTCCCGTACGTCCGCAAAAGCTATCCGGCGGCGCCGAAGCGATCAATCCATTCGTACTCGTAAGACTCCCGTCTTCTGGGCCATCGACTCCCTCCTATCCGGACAGGATACTCGATGGGTGAGTCGGAAGGAGCTAGGAAGATGCGCCTGATATCCGGACGGAGACTACCATCGCCACACCAAACGGCCACCGGCGATCAGCGCTGCAGCCGCTTACCTGGCCAGTCACTGATTGAGCTTGCGCTTGCGTTGCCGCTGCTGCTGCTCTTACTCCTGGGCACCATCGATCTCGGACGCCTCTATGCCGACTACACCGATCTGAAAGGAGCTGTCCGCGAAGGCGCTGGCTATGGCGCCTACCACCCGAAGGATACCGCGGGCATTCGCACTCGTGTGATGAATCATGGCGTACCGAGCAGCACGAACGTGGCAGTGAGCTGCGTGGGAAGTTGCGACGTGGCTGGCGGATCGGCAACGATCATCGTCCGCGCGGATTCAACGTTCCAACCGGTGGCGCTGGGATTCCTATCAATGATGGGGCTCGGCGCGGTCGATCTCTCGGCTGAGGCTCGAATGCGAGTCATGGAATAACGCCTGTTGAAGAGTGGGAGCACGATGGCGATGACAACCTCACCACGACCTGATCAGGCGCCTGAGGCAACTGAGCGGCGTTCGGCCCAGCGCGGACAAGTTCTGATCATGTTCGCGCTCTTTTCCACGACCATGCTCGGCATGGTCGGGCTCGCGACCGATCTCGGCATTGCCTTCGCCGGCCGGCGTGCAATGCAGAACGCTGCTGATGCTGGCGCGCTCGCAGGGGCGCGAGCGATCGCCCGAAGCGCTGCTGGCACAAGCATCTCGGTTCTTAACGAGGTTTCATCCATGGTTAGCGGCAATTCCTCGCCGCTCGCGCAGCCCACGATCACCCAATGCACCTTCCTCAACGACAGTGGCAGCGAGCTGGGCGCGTGCAGCAGCGCCATCCCTCGCGCCGCGACAGGGGTGCGCGTCACAGTGACCGAAACGCATCCAACGTTCTTCATCCGCGTCGTTCCTGGCGCCCCGAAGCAGGTGACGACGCGGGCGACTGCCTCCGCCCACGTCCGGAAGGTTGCCAGTATCCCGAGCGACGGGCCATTCCTCGTGTGTGGCGTTGACACCCAGCTTACCAGCGGAGGAAAGCTGGCGGTCATGATCAAGAAGGACGGAGTCTGGCAAATCAATCCGAATGCCGTGGGCAAAACGTTCAAGATTCACGGGCCACAGATTCAGAAATGCAAGGCCCATGACTCCAGTTACAAGGGGGTCGCGGACCAGGATGCGAACCGCACAAAGAGCGCCCCTCCCGAGCAGTGGTTTCTCTATAAGACAGGTGATACCGCCGGGCCAGTTAGCGCGGACGTGCAGGGAGCTCAAGGGTGCAAGGCGGGCCAGGTCGTCGTCAATTGCGTGGCGTTCCTCCCAATCGTGGTCGATACGCCAGAGGAACCAGGGAATAGCCGGCAATTGTGGTGCGTGGGCTACGCTCCGTTCTATATCACCGAGCCAAAGAGCAACGAGCACAACGGTACCCTCATCGGAAGCTACATCGTCAAGGGGCCGGTGACCGGTGGCTGGACGCCAGACTACCTCGGCCCAGTCGTGATCAAGCTGACATCGTAGCGATCTGACCGGCGGTGTGTCTGTCCTCAATGAGGGGAGGCGGGTGAGCACGGGAGCCCCACCCGGGAACAGCTTGGGCTGCTCCCCGGCTCTGGGTCCCGCTGCGGTGCATGCGGTGCGGGAGGAGCGTCGCGCTTGCCCAGCGACAACGCCAACCCGCTCCCGCCACCGTCGTGCTGAGCCCTTCAACGTCATTCCGAGGCGAAGCCGAGGAATCTCTTGCGTTGCTGCCGAACCCCTGCGGGCAAGCGCTAAGTCCGATTGTGCGGCACGCGGCTGCGCGACCCCGATGATGCGAGATCCCGCGCTTCGCACTCCCGCGCTAACGCGAACGGGATGACGAAAGACGGCACCGCTGCACGGTGGCGAGCGCTCGCGAGCACGACCAAAACGCGCTGCGCAGGTTGACCCTGCCATTGTCACTGTCTGCGACGAGCGCACGCTCACCGCCCCGGCCATTCCGAGCACAGTACCGTCATTCCGAGCGAAGCGAGGAATCTCTTACGGCCTTGCCGCTTAGCCCGTCATTTCGCAGCGACAGCCACCTTCCCGTCACTCCGACGCAATGCACATTCGTCATCCCGGGCACAGCGAAGGAGCGGGTCTTGAGGCCCGCGTGAGCAGTGGCATCTTTGCCGGTTGGCGGTTCCCATGTCCGGGCAGCATCCAGGAGAACGCATGGCATGTACTACCCACGGCGAACGGTGGTCGCCGCCTAGGTCACCAACCTCTCACCGTCGCCCGGGGGGAAGGGCTACCAAATGAGGCGGACCACCACCGTGCCATAGCGGTCGCGCGAGTAGGTGTTGGTCCCAGGTCCATTGATGATGTACGCACCGAGGAGCTGGCCATTGTGCGTATTACTGTCCACCGTCGTCACATAGAAGGCGGCGAACCCGACGACAAACATTTGCTTGGTACTGTTTGATCCTACAGGATTGTTGGTTGCGATGGGAAGAATCATCACGCAGTTATATGGTTCGCCGACGCCTGCCTGACAACCCTCGGCGCCGGAAACCGTGGTGCGCGTGGGCCCGGCTTTATCTCCCGTTGCGAACGTAAACCAGGTATTGGCGGCCTTTCCCGCGTTGGCACCTTGGTCGGCCAACCCCATGAAATCGCTTGATGAAATGCCGCAACTCGCCTGTCCTTTCGACGTGAGCTGGGGATCGTGGATGCGAAATGTTCTGCCGATGGCCTGCGGATTGATCTTGAAGGGCGAGGCACTCAGCAGGATATTCGTGTTTGTGCCGGTCTTCGGCCCCTTGCCGGCAGGATTATCGGTGACATCCCACGCGTTGAAGCCACACACGATGAAGGGAGCATCGCTCGGATTGTTCTTTGCGGCTTCCACGCGCGCTTTGGCATAGCCACCCACCGTCACCTGCTTCGGAGCACCGGGAAGCAGGCGGATGAAGAACGTGTTCACCGTCGCGCGTGTCTTGACGCGAGCGCCAACCGCGCTGGCTGGCACGGTCTGGTTGCACGTGCCGACCGGTCTCCAATCTGAGCCGATGTAGTCGCATGAGAGCACGGCCGGCGTGATGGATCCAAACGTGTTTTTCTGCACGATCGCAACGACTTCACCCTGGGCGGATGTGGGAGCCGCTGGCGTGTAGCGCGCGATCATGCGTGCGCCAGCGAGAGCGCCGGCATCGGCCGCGGCTTGGACGGCTCTGCGCGCCGCGAGCGCGTACCCGACGTCGGTCGCCAAGCCGAGCATGCCCATCAGCGCCACGAGGAAACCGGCAAACATGACGATAATCTGCCCGGCTGGGGCGCTGCATCGCTCTTCAGGGCTTCCCAGATCAAGCTTGGCATGCTTTGGTGGCGGCACGGCGCTGCCGCTGGTGAATCGTCCGCTCATCGCTTTGGTCTCCCACTCATCTGACGATTGCCCTGCTCGGCGGGATGATCAGGTCTGGCATCGCATCGTCGCGTGCCCTTGCATCCGGAACGACCAAGTTCCATCGCGACCAATCAGCGTGAGGGCGTCCAGCGTGATTGGTGTCCAGACGCGGGAGGTGGTGACGGTGATGTCGCCTTGCCCGCCGCGGGTGGTGCAGTCGCCGCTCGTCGCCACGTCAATCGTCGCATCAGCAGGGATGCCATGGCCGGTCACGGCCGCGGTGATGCCCGCGAGATCGGTCGGATTCCGCGAGCCGTACGTGGCGCCCTCAGCCGCAGCGTTCCGCATTTCGATGTAGTCGAAGAACATCCTGCCCATATCAATCGTGCCGAGGAGGAGGAGCAGCAGGAGCGGCATCGCGAAGGCCAGTTCAACAAGGCTTTGCCCCTGGCGCTCGCATTTCGATCTGATGGGCATCGCTGCACCCTCCCGCGCGTTTGACACGCGGCGCTTATTCGAGAACGACGGTTGCCGACGCATGAAGCGTCAGTGGACCGAGGCCAAGGAGCTTTTGCGTGATAGCCTGAAACGGCAGCGTCGCGGAAATCGTCAGGCGATCTCCTGTCGTGCATGAGCCAGTGCACGTTACGGTCACGGTGGCGTTTGCAAGTCCAGGGCGTGGCGACGCCTGCTGCGTTTCCGAATTCCAGGCGTTGCGCACGTGATCCTGGAGCCGGGCGGCGCTCATGCCGGATAGGCCATTGGTAAACCCGACTTTGCCTTCCCGCGCCGCGTCGCGCACCGCGTTTTCCAGTTGGGAGTTCAGAAAGATAGCGCGACCGAAATCAACAGTGCCGAAGACAATGAGCAGGAAGAGGGTGCTGACCAGCGCAAATTCCACGGTCGCTTGGCCATCTGCCCAGCGGCGCACCCGGTTCCACCCTGGCATCATCAGCGTCCTCCGGCCTGTGCGTTGTGCTCAACCTTTGTCTGATGGACGAAACCCACCCGAGCTACTCCATCCAGGCTAGCCCGATCGTAGGGTGAATGACCCAAACGGACTATGGCCATCTGGGAGGGGAGCGCCAGGGACTTTTGTCCTGATGGCCGAGGCTCCGGCGATAATGTCAGACCAGGTTAATGATCTGGCCTGGCGAGGCAGCTCAGGTTGGGAGTACGTGGCGATGACGATGGCCGCATTGGGGCTCGTCCTGGTCGCCGCCGTCGTGCACGCAGGGTGGAACGCGCTGGCCAAGCAGCGGCAAGACATCCTGGCATTCTTCTGGGCACTGACCCTCGCGGCCCTCGTGCTCTATGCGCCGCTCTTCGCTGTCATCGTCAGCCGGGAGCCTCCACACCGAACCGTGGTGCCCTATCTCATCGCCTCGTCACTCGCTGAGACCGCCTATTACGTTTTCCTCGCTCGCGCCTATCAGACCGGCGAGCTTTCCCTCGTCTATCCCGTCGCGCGTGGCATGGGAGTACTGCTGGTGCCTCTCCTCTCCCTGGCCATATTCGCCGAGCGGCCCTCGCCCACAGCTTGGGCCGGGATCATCATGGTGCTCGGAGGCATCATCTGGCTCCATGTGCCAGCCTTTCGCGCTGCCTGGCGCACCCGCCCGCTGCGAAGCGTCATCTCCCCACCGGCAGTGCTGACTGGCGGAGCCATTGCAACCTACTCGCTGATTGATGGCAAAGGCGTTCAGCACGCACATCCCATCGTCTATCTGTACCTCGTGTTTGTGCTCATCGTGCTCTGGCTTGCCCCGCACGTGCTTCGCCAGCGCCGCGCGGCGCTGGTGCGCGAGTGGCAGCAGCGCTGGCCAGTGCTGGCGGGAGGCGCGGCGGTGTTTGGCACCTACGCGCTGATTCTCGCGGCGTTTCGTCTTGCTCCCGTGGCCTACGTGGTTCCCATGCGCGAGGTCAGCATTGTCTTTGGCTCCTGGATCGGCGTGCGCCTGCTCGGCGAGCCATTCGGCTGGACGCGCCTCTCGGCATGCTGTGTCGTGGTCGCTGGCGTGATCGCCATCAGTGTGGGCGGGTAGCGAATGAACCGGGCCACGACGTTGGACAGGGGCTACAATCGTCGGCAGCCGCGATAGGCATTGCCCGCGTGGGGGAGAGATGACGATGGACAACGTGACGGAGGGGTTCGTTCCCTTTCGAGGCTTTCGTACCTGGTACCGGATCGTGGGCGATCTGGCGAATCCAGCACCAGGCACATTCCCGGTGCTGATGCTGCATGGCGGGCCAGGCATTCCGCACGATTACCTGGAAACGCTTGAGCCGCTGGCACAGACGGGACGGCCGGTCATCTTCTACGACCAGCTTGGCTGTGGCAATTCGGATCGCCCCGACGACCCATCGCTCTGGTCCGTTTCCCTCTTTCTCGATGAGCTGAGAGCGGTGCGGCAGCACCTGGGGTTGGAGCGCATCCACCTGCTCGGCCAATCATGGGGTGGCATGCTCGCCATGGAGTATGCGCTGACCCAGCCTTCGGGCATCATCAGCCTGATTATCGCGAGCTCGCCCGCGAGCATGCCCTTGTGGGTGGAGGAGGCCAACCGACTGCGCCGCGACTTGCCGCCAGAGGTGCAGGAGACGTTGCTCCGGCACGAGGCGGCGGGCACGACCGATAGCCCCGAATACCAGCAGGCGATGATGGCCTTCTACGAGCGCCACGTCTGCCGAATCGTGCCAGTCCCGGAGCCGGTGCAGCGCGCGTTCGAGCGCATGGGGACGCAGGTCTATCACACCATGAACGGCCCGAGCGAGTTCCACGTGATCGGCCACCTGAAGGAGTGGGACATCCGCCACCGGCTGGGCGAGATCACCATCCCGAGCTTGCTCACCTCCGGCCAGTATGACGAGCTTACTCCCTACCAGGCGGAAATCGTGCACCGCGGCATCCCCGGCAACGAGTGGGTCATCGTTGAGGAAAGCTCCCACCTGCCGCACGTGGAGGAACAGGAGCGCTACCTCGCGGTCCTGGACGATTTCCTGACACGAATGGAGCGGCGCTATGCGGAGGCACAGAGCTAGCAGTTTTTGGCTCGCGATCGTCTTGACCATGATGCTGGCTCCCATCCTGGGTGGGCCAGCGGCTCGCGCTGCCATCCGCGCGGAGGCGACGCCAGCCGGCCAGGCTGAGCCGCGTTGGAGCGAGCAGCCTCCAATTCCCCAGGCGCGGTCCGAGCTTGGGGCCGCGGTCATCGGCAGCGCGATCTACGTCGTGGGTGGATTTGGCGGTGGAAGCCGCGTCGATCGCTTCGACACTGAGACCGGCACTTGGCAGCGCGTCGCCGATCTCCCTATCGCCGTTCATCACCCAGGCGTTGCCGCGCTCGATGGCACGCTTTACGTGGCCGGAGGGTACCGTGAGGACGATCACCGAGCGGTGGCGGATGTCTGGGCCTACGACCCGGCAGCCGATGCCTGGGAGCGGCGAGCCGCGCTGCCGGTCGCTCGCGGCGCTTTTGGGCTGGCCGCGCTCGATGGCTACCTCTACGCGGTTGGAGGAGCGCGACAGCGGCTCGGCGGCCCGGTGACCGGCAGGGTGGACCGCTACGATCCACGCGATGACCGGTGGGAAGCGCGGCAATCGCTGTCCGTCCCACGCGAGCACTTGGCAGTCGTCGCCGGTGGTGGACACCTCTACGCGGTCGGAGGGCGGGCCAACGGCGATGAATCGGAGACCTTTGCGGCTGCTCACGAGCGCTACGATCCGGTTGAGGACCGCTGGGAAACGTTGCCACCGCTGCCGGTTCCGCGCGGTGGCCTGGCTGGCGTGTATGTCAATGGATGGGTGATCGTGCTGGGTGGTGAGCGCGGTGACCGTATCTTCGCCGATGTGAACGCCTTCGATACCACGACGAAACGATGGCATGCCCTGCCAGCAATGCCGACAGCCCGGCACGGATTGGCGGCGGCAGTAGTCGGGGCCACGCTCTACGCGATCACCGGCAGTACCCTGGCTGGCCGGGTTCAGAACACGAGTGTTGTCGAAGCGCTGCGCTTGCCGCCGGAAATGGTCGCCAGATGATGCGGCAGATGGCAGTGAGCCGGACCATGCGGCTCATCTCGATCATCGCGCTGCTCGGGACTGTGGCGGGCAGCGCGCTCGCCCAGCGCCCCGGTGAGCGGCAGGGTCCCGTGACACCAGCCGCGCTGGGGCCAGCGATTCCTCCCGAACTTATCCGCTATGCCGCGGATTGGCCCGCGGCTCAGGGGAACCTGGCCGGGACGCGCGCCGCGGTGTCCTCCATCCAAACGAGCAACGTGACGGAATTAGCGGTGGCCTGGCGCTTCCCCGTTACGGCGGTGACCGGGTATGGTGGGATGACGGCCACGCCGCTCATCGCCGGGGAGACGGTATATCTGCAAGATATGCGCAGCAACGTCTTCGCGCTGGACCGGACAACGGGAGCGGTCCGCTGGCAGCGCGAGTTCGATGTCCCGACCATCGGCCCGAACGGCCTAGCGCTCGGCTATGGCATGATCTTCGGCGCGATCGGCGATACCGCCGAAGCGTTCGCACTCGATGCGGCCACCGGCGCGCTCATCTGGCGTGTTCGCCTCAGCAACAACCCCTTCGAAGGGATCGACATGGCGCCAGCGGTCTACAACAACACGGTCTATATCAGCACCGTGGCCGGGAATACCCATGGATTTAACCGCGGTGGTACGCGCGGCATCCTCTTTGCCTTGGATGCCGCGAGCGGGGCGACGCTTTGGCAATTCGATACCACCACCGATAACCTGTGGGGCAATCCACGGGTCAACAGCGGCGGGGGGCTTTGGTATCCCCCGTCGTTCGACGCGGAAGGCAACCTGTACTTCGGCGTGGCCAATGCTGGGCCATGGCCGGGCACGGCGGCGTATCCCAACGGCAGCAGCCGTCCTGGCGCGAATGATTACGCGAGCAGCCTGGTCTCGCTGTCCGGAGAAACTGGCGCGCTGCGATGGCACATCAATGCCGCGCCGCACGATCTGTTCGACCATGATTTCCAGAACACCCCGGTGCTCACGACCGTGGAGGTGGAAGGCCGCCAAGTGCCGGTCGCGATTGGCTCCGGCAAGACTGGCACGGTTTTTGCAGTCAACCAAAAGAACGGTGAGATCCTCTGGCAGACAGCAGTTGGCGTGCATCACAACGATCATCTTCGCGAGTTGCCGGCAGAGCCAGGGGTGTGGGTGGCACCGGGTGCATGGGGTGGCGTGATCTCGCCGGTAGCAGTAGCGGATGGCCGCATCTTTGTGCCAGTGGTGAATCTGCCCACGCGGTATGCCAGCACCGGCGTGGATCGGGAGAGCATGTTTGACTTCGCTCAGGGAAGGGGGCAATTGATCGCGCTTGATGCGGCAACTGGCACCATGCTCTGGCAGCAGGACCTACCCACGCCAGCCCTGGCCGGCGCAACTGTCGCTGGCGATCTCGTCTTTACTGCTGGCATGGATGGCATCCTCCGAGCATTTGAAGTGTCCACGGGCCGGGAGATCTGGTTCTATCGCGCACAGGCTGGCATCAACGCGCCGATCGCGATCGCCGGGGATACGTTGATCGTGGCCGCGGCTGGGCCGTGGCTCCCAGCGGAGCGGGATTCGGATGACCCTGCGCCACAGACGATGTATGAAGTGATCGCCTTCCGCCTTCCGGCTGAGCAGGCCACAGCATCGCCAGCCAAGGAGTAATCGGGCCAGATGGACAGAGGCGAGGAAGCTACCCAATCCGAGAGCGAGATCTTCTCCGTGGATGTCACGGCGTCATCGCCGGGCACACGGCAACGCAAACGGAGTGCTCGCATGACTGGTGAGAGCGAGACGCGCCGCACGGCCCGGCTGCTTCTGAGTATCGTGACCCATCTCCATCGGTGGGCAGAAGCGCGCGCGGCTCAGGAGCACCGTGCCGGCCTCAGCTTGCGTCAATTCACGGCACTCACGCTGATCCAACATGAATCGACGACGCTTGGCGAGCTTGCGCAGCAACTCCACGTCACTCCAGCGGTCGTGACCGGCCTGATCGATCGCCTGGAACGCCGGGGCTACGTGCGCCGCGCGGCGGGCGCAGAAGATCGCCGGCGGGTAGTTCTCTCGCTGACAGACGAAGGCCGCCAAGCACGGGACGGACTCGAAGCACGATTGATTGATGCGCTGGCGAGCCACCTCTCATCCCTTGCACCCGACGATCTGCGCGCCCTTGAACGTATTGTCGATCACCTCGGCGCGATGCCGCTCGCCAGTGAGCCCGGCATGAGCATCGAGCGCAGCGATTGACGGCCGGTTGTTGCTTCTTGGCCGCTGCCGCTTAGCGCGCCGTCCGGCTCTGCCACAGCGGCGCCAGGCCACGGTCGCGAAGGATCTGCTCGACGGCCGCTTCCGCAGCCGCACTCTCCGCGGGTAACTCGATCACCAGCGAGTCTCCTGCAACGCGTGCAGGCAGGCCAGCGGCTTGCATCGCGTGGTGAAGCTTCCCAAGCGTCTCGGCGTCGTCAGGCGTTGCCACAATCGCCCGCCGCAGCCGGACGCGGCGGTAGGTTTTGGCCCATTCCGCAAGGTTCCGCTCGATCTCGGCCGGCAGCGGCGCACCAGACTGGCTTGTCAGAAACGCAGTGACGTGGCGAAGTTCGAATCCCGCTGCCAGCGCCCGCGCCAGTGACTCTTGACTCAGAACGAAGCTGCTTGTGAGGCCGAGTTCACCAGTCTCGGCGAAGGCCAGCAGCGACCAGACGCGAAGCGGAGAGGGGGTAAGAAGCTGGATCTCGCCAGTTGGCAACACGCGCAGGAATGGTCCAGCAGGCGGCGTGTCCTCGGGAAGCGACTTGCCCTGAGCGACGGCCCGCCCGGCCTGGGTGAGCCGGAAGGCCAGCGGCTGCCGCGCGGCGCCCGCAATCTCAATCAGACCAAACCAGGAAAGCGCCGTCTCCATCGTGACCGCGATGACTTCGGCAATGGCCGCCCTCCGGCGGGCCGCCTCATCCGGCTCGGTGGACGACCGGGCCGTGGCGACGGTCAGGGTGGCGCCGAGGATTTCCGGATCCCGTTCGGCAATCCAGGTTGCCGCTCCCTCGACGGGATACCAGGCATCCTCCACGAGCGCGCCGAGGTGGGCTAGCAGGCGCCGGCGGAACGGCGCCCATTCGGCGCCCCAGACGTCGATCTCCTCCCGGGCGCGGCCCTCCAGCCAGTCGGGCATGCCAAGCCACCAGTGCAGCAGGCGCGCAGTCTGCTCGGCAAAGGAGCGATCGCGCCAGGCACGGATTGCCGGGGTCAGCGCCAGCACCTCCGCCTGGTCGCGCTCGATCAGCCCCTCGGCATCGGCGAGCGCCAGCAAGATGTCCAGATAGCCAGGTGGAGGAAGATCCTGGCCCCGGTTCCACAGTACGCGATTCAACCGCCGCAGCCACGAGCGTGGCAGGTGCTCACTCGGGCCGGGTGCTGGCGCGCCGGGTGCCGTCAAGGCGCGAAGCACGGTCAAGAGGTCCCAGGCGAGCGCGTGTGGGTGGCGCCAGGGCGGCCGGACGGACGGCGGTTCAGCCAGCGGCTGCAGTGCCTCGCGCGCTGGAGCAGCCGGCCGGGGCGCGCGAATCTCCTGGGGGATGAACAGCCAGCGGCTGCCATCTGGCCGGTAGGTATGCCAGACCAGCAGGGCCGACTCCAACTCGGCCAGAGCCTGGCGCAGGCGCTGCGCGTGACGTGGATCATCGAGCGACAGGCCAGCCGCGGCGGCTGCTTCCGCGAGTGGCACCGGTGCGCCGTCCGGGGCGCCGCGCACCCGCTGCCAGATCTGTGCTGCATCCTGGCCGCGCTTTCCGGCGACCGAGGCCACGCGCTCGGGGTCGCTCACCTGGCCAAGCACGAGCTGGGTGAGCTCCTCGCGGCTGCGCAAGCCGGGGATGACGCGCAGTCCCCAGGTGCGGGCGGCTTCCTCGAGCTCAGCATCATCGAGCAGGGCGAGCAGCGCACGCAATGGGGTGCCGCTCACATCGCCAGCATCGATCTCGTCTTGCACGCGCCGGAAAAGCGACGTGAGTTCGCGTGGCAGAAAGAGGCGGGGCAGCACGCCAACCGGCAAGGGCTCGTCATCCCCTTCCCTGGCGATGATCCCCTTGTGGTACAGCCGCGCGGCGATCTGGCGGGCCTCGGCCTCCTCGATGCCTAGGTGAGCGGCTAGCTCCGGCAGCGTCAGCGCCGTCTCCTCGCTGACGGCAAGCAGGCGGACCATCGCCCGCTCATCTTCCGGCAGCCGGTCCCAGCAATCGCGGACCGTGCGCGGATCGGTCAGCGCGCGGTATAGCCGGCTGACGTGCCCAAGGCGATCCGATCCGGAGAGGGGCACGCTCCAGGCCGCCGCGATGCGGACAATATCCTCCGGTGGCCGGGCATTGAGCCGGCCGAGCAGATTGCGAGTGCTGATCCGCGCCAGTGTGCCTCACCTCCCTGCCCGGGCCGCGTGCCGGACCGGCGAGTGCCCGGTGCTTCGCATTATAGGTTTTGCCCGGAATGACGCCCGAGCGCGAGTGGTAGAATTGCGCGGCAGGCGCCAATTGGTAGGCAACGGAAAGGACAACACGAGCGCCGTGAGCGCTGGTAACTCGCGGCACGAACCTTCCCCGGATGTCATCGTCGTGGGTGGCGGCGTGACGGGATGCTCCATCGCGTACCGCCTGGCGCTCGCTGGCCAGCGTGTGCTCCTGCTGGAGGAACGGGGCCTGGCCGCCGGCGCCTCTGGACGTAACGGCGGAATGACCGGTGAAGGATCGGCGCTCTATTCCGAGGCTGGCCATGCCGTCTACGCGGTCACGTCAGCAAATCTCCGGCTGCTCCGTGCTCTCCCTGAGGAATTGGAGTGTGATTTCCAGCTTCGCTTGCCGGGAACGCTCGATATCGCCACAACGCCGGAGCAGTGGGCGCACCTTGAGCGTGGCGTGCAAGCGCAACGAGCAGCCGGTCTCGACGTGACGCTTCTCGACACGTATGAGGCGCGGCAACTGATGCCCGCGCTGAGCGAGGCGGTCCTTGGCGCCAAGTTCGCCAGAAACCACGGTCATCTCTGGCCGTTTGCCCTGGTGCACGGCTTCGCCGGTGCTGCCCAGCGCCACGGCGCCGAGATCCGCACGGGCATCGCCGTCGAGCGTCTTTGCCGCCAGGGCGACCGCGTCACTGGCGTGATCGCGGGTGGCCAGGCGATCACGGCCGGCGCCGTGGTGCTCGCGACCAACGCCTATACGCCAAGGCTGCTGCCGGAATTGCCGCGGGGTGCGATCGTTCCGGCACGCGGCCAGATTCTGGTGACGCAGCCGGCCGCGCCGGTGATCCCGCACCCGTGGGGAACGAATTTCGACAAGGAGTACGGCCGGCAGACCCCTGGTGGGCAGATTCTCTGTGGCGGCTTCCGAAGGCTGGACACGAACGAGGGCTTAGGTCTGTACGACGAGGATGTGACACCTGCGGTGCTGGCCGGCATTGCTCGCTGCCTAATCGAGCTCTTCCCGTGCCTAGCGGGTGTCCGGGTGGTCCGTGCCTGGGCAGGGATCATGGGCTTTACGGCGGATGGCTTGCCGCTGATTGGCGCCATGCCAAGGATGCCCGGGCTGTGGCTTGCGGCTGGGTTCAACGGCGGGGGATTCTCCTGGGCGGCAATCGTCGGGCAGATCATGGCGGACCTGATCCTTGGGCAGGATCCCGGCTTTGACCTGACTCCCTTTGATCCGGGCCGGTTCGCGGCGCGGCCGGTCAGCTGGGCCAACCCCTTCACCGCGGGGGAAGGAGCCGGCAAGGGGAGCTAGGGGCTGGGGAGGTTAGGGGCTTCGAGCTCCGAGCTTCGAGTAGTGAGCTATCAGCCGTCAGGTGTCAGCTGATAGCCGATAGCCGGTTAGCCATCAGTCCGTAGGGGTGCGATGCATCGCACCCGTCCATATCCGTCAGACGGCGCCGCGCGGCGGGAGCGCGGGGCACACACGTAATCTAGCGATTCGTTGCGAGGCAACGCCCGCTCTCGCGCGGGGCTAAAGACCCCGCGCTCAACCCACAAAGCCCCCTCAAGGGGGCTCAACGCGTCATTCCGTTCGCGAGAGGGCGGAGCGCGGAAACTCTCTCCCCAACAGAACAGCCGGCTCTGCGATCGCAACGCCGGTCTTTGGCCCCGCGTTATGCCAAAGGAGCGTTGCCCTGCCGCCACTTGTGCCGGCAATCATCAGCGTGGCGGGGAACCCGCTCTCGCGCGGGGTCTATAGCCCCGCGCGATGGGGCTGAGCGAACGGCAATGCCCCCGGCTGGGACCGCTGGAATCTTGAGCCCCGCGCGAAGGGGCTGAGCGGACAACCCGACCGAGACGACCAGCGGAATTCCTGGATTCCCGCGCGATGACCGGCATTACCCGTCAGGCGGCGGGTATCCGCGCGTCCGGCGCAGAAGGGCTGGGCGCGATGAATCGCGCCCCTCCATGTCCCGGCGGCTGACCGTGAGGGCCGAGACAGAGCTCTGGCCCTCAACCCTATCGGCTAACCGGCTATCGGCTATCGGCTAACCCCTGACGGCTGACAGCTCACTACTCGAAGCTCGGAGCTCGAAGCTCGTAGCTTCTCCAGCCCCCAGCCCCTAACCCCTAGCCCCTCTCTGTTGCTCGGAGCTCAAAGGTCCCGACAGGTCCCTGTACTCGCCTTGCGACCGTTCATCACACGTGGCGCAAATGAAACAGTATTTCAACATTTTCTGGTTGAATGAGCGGCGTGCGTTGCCAAAATGGCGTTCCATACAGGGTTGACCCGCCGGACACGGCATGGTATACGATTGGACCCGATCTCGTATACGTTCGGACCCAGCCGGCGTCTTGACTGGCGCCTCTTTTTTTTTTACTCTTGGCATTGCCATGGCGTGTTGGATCGTCACATCGCCGCGAGCTTGCGTAAACCTCTGGTTATCTTTCTCACGGTGACGAGCACACCAAGGAGTAACCGCCATGACCGCGCGGCTCAGGACCCCGCATCTTCTCCTCCTTGCTCTCGCCTGCGCCATTGCGCTTGCGCCAGCAGGCGTCTTGGCCTCGGGTTATGAGAACATTGGCGGCTACGCCTATCAGCAAGTTATTTCACTCAGCGGTACGTGACGTACCCGCCCACCCCCGGTCCCGAGGTGGCGTTCAAGCAGTATTGGGAGTCGAGTCCGATGCGACTCTTCCTTGGAACACATAACTGCATGATGGGTGACTCCGGACCAATCTACGA
>JBHOQQ010000169.1:0-5181 GCA_042408955.1 Thermomicrobiales bacterium | reverse complement strand
AGGAGTCGCAGGATGGGGGGAGGAAAGGCGACGGCAAACAGCTGCTCGCCACTGCGGGCGGCTGCTTGCCAGCGAAGGGACCCCACGCGATGGCTCATCGCGTGGGAACCCATCTCGGGATCGTCGGGGAGTGGCGGGAGCTGAGGCGCCGCGACGGTGGCTTCGGCAGTCCCGGCCGGACCGGATGCGGCGACCTTGATCTGATCGTCGGAGGCGGGCTGCAAATGGATGGAAAAGATAAGGGGAGAGGAACGTGCCGGAAGCGCGGCCGGTGCCTTGGGCTGGGCTGGTTGCGACGACGAGCGCTGCCCGGTCATAGCGGCCCGTGTTTAGCACTGATGTGACTGATCGGCCGTGTCGCCGCTCGGACACGGGCCGCCGTGCGTACTACGCCGGCACGGCGTAGGGCACTTCCTGCTCACCTGCCCCCGCGGGTGACCGAGTGCGTGACAGCCACCAGCAAGCACCTGTTCGAGATAGGATAAACAAAATGGTCCGGCCGTGCGCAGGCGCAAATCGAGCCAGATGCTCAGGTAGTAAACGATGAGCATGCAAGAGGCAATCGGCACTCACCCCGGCGAGTTTCTCAAGACCGGTCAACCGGCTACTGAAAATGATCCTCATTGGGACATCGTTGGCATCGCCCGCGAGGAGTGCGACGTTCCAGCAGACTGGCGGTCAACCATGATCGGTATCTTGCCGAGATTTCTGCTCGCCGCCGTGAGTCGTGAGCACGGAAACGGAAGCGATCATGCCTGAGAGCCGGCGTTTTCGCCGTGTCTGTCTCTCGTGATTCGTGAACGCCCCTTTTAGTCACGATCGCGCACCGTGCAGCATCCGGCCGGAATCAAACCCCTTACGCGACGGTAGACTGTCCGCGCACCACTGAACTGCCGCCACTGTCATTTCAAGCACACCACGGTCATTCCGAGTGCACTCCGTGTAATGCCGAGCACAGCGAGGAATCTCTCGCGAGGAGCTATCAGCCGTCAGGCATTGGTGCGCTGCTGCATCCGCGCATCCTGATGGCTGAGGCCTGAGCGCTCACGACGACATCCCGAGCGCAGCAAGGGATGACGGGCGATGGGCCATGGCGCACCGCCGTGCTTGATGGGGGCGCAGAGATATTCCTCGCTGCGCACTCCCGCGCGAGCGCGATCGGGATGACGAACGGGATGACGAAGGACGGCGCCGAGCGCTTGCGGGCACGATCCAAATGCGGTGCGACACTCACCAGCGCATATTCGCCAGGCCACACCATCGCCGGATCGTGCACACTGCTGTTCACGAATCGCTGACGACGGACACGGCGCGCTCAGCAGTCCATCGATGCGGAGTCGTGTCTCCTGGATGTATCTGCTACGCCGACTCGGCATAGGGCACTTCCTGCTCACCGACGGTCATCAGGAGGGGCCGGCGGCGGTGGAGAATGACGTTCTCGTCAACGATGCACTTGCGGACGTTCTCCATCGAGGGGATCTCGTACATGACGTCGAGCAAAACCTCTTCGATCGTCGTCCGCAGGCCACGCGCGCCGGTCTTGCGCTCCTCCGCCTGGCGGGCCGTTGCCTCCAACGCCTCCGGCGTGAAGATGAGCTCGACGTTATCGAGCGCAAAGAACTTCTGATACTGCTTGACAATGGCGTTCTTTGGCTCGGTGAGAATGCGGATGAGCTCGTCGCGGGAAAGGGGATCGAGCGCGACCACCACCGGCAGGCGGCCGACGAACTCGGGGATCAAGCCGTACTTCAGCAGGTCGTCGTGAGTCAGGTGATGGAGTGGGTTCTCGATCTCCTCGCGCTCGCGCTCGCCAAAGCCCATCAGGTGCTGCTTGCCGATCCGCTTGGCGACGATCTGATCGAGCCCCTCGAACGCGCCGCCACAGATGAAGAGGATATTGCGCGTGTCGATCTGGATGTATTCCTGATGGGGGTGCTTGCGCCCGCTCTGTGGCGGGACATTGGCGATCGTGCCCTCGATGATCTTGAGGAGCGCTTGCTGCACCCCCTCACCGGAAACATCGCGAGTAATCGAGGGGTTGTCCGCCTTGCGCGCGATCTTATCAATCTCGTCAATGTAGATGATGCCGGTCTGCGCGCGCTGCACATCGCCAGCGGCTTGGATCAGGCGGAGCAGAATGTTCTCCACGTCCTCACCGACGTAGCCAGCCTCGGTCAGCGCGGTTGCATCGGCAATGGAGAACGGCACATCGAGGAGCTTCGCGAGCGTCTGCGCCAGGAGCGTTTTGCCGCAGCCGGTTGGTCCGACGAGGAGGATATTGCTCTTCTGCAGCTCAACGTCGTCATCACTTTCGAGCCCGGCGTTGATCCGCTTGTAATGGTTGTAGACCGCGACGGAGAGGATCTTCTTGGCGCGGTCCTGGCCGATGACGTACTGGTTGAGCTGCTCGTAGAGCTTGCGCGGGGTCGGGATACGGGTCAGGGCAGGCTGCGCGCGAGGAGGCTGTGGCTCTTCTTCCTCGATGATCTCGCGGCAGAGCTGGACACACTCATCGCAGATATACACTTGATTCGGGCCGGCAATCAGCCGGCGAACTTCTTCCTGCCCTTTATTGCAAAAGGAACACCGGTAATGCACCCGCCCACCTCGCGTACTGCTGCTCATCTCGTCCTCAACGCCGGCGAAGCTGGGAGCCGTTAGGGTGAAACCAGGGGTGGTTCAGGTGGGCTGTGGTGGCGTGCTCCCCTGGTTTCCCCGTCGTTGCCGACCTACTCCCGGCTCTCTGCGATCGGCTATCGGCTTGCCTTGGCCTTGCCGTCCACCTCGGCGCCATTGGTGGTCACCACCTCACCGATCTTGTGAACGGGCTCGAGCACCTCGTCAATGATGCCGTACTCAAGCGCCTCCTGCGCGGTCATGTAGTAATCGCGCTCGGTATCTCGCTTGATGCGCTCCACTGGCTGGCCGGTATGCATGGAGAGAATCTCGGTCAGCTTCTTGGTCAGGTTCAGCGTCTCGCGGGCGGCAACCTCGATGTCCGGCACGTTGCCTCGGAAGCCGGCCGAGCCTTGATGGATCATGACCCGCGAGTTTGGCAGCGCAAACCGCTTGCCTTTCGCCCCGCCAGCCAGGAGAATGGCCGCCATGCTTGCGCTCATCCCAATGCAGAACGTCGCCACGTCGGGCTTAATCATCTGCATCGTATCATAAATGGCGAGCCCGGAATAGACGACCCCGCCCGGAGAGTTGATGTACAGGCGGATATCCTGCTCGGGGTCCTCGTGCGCCAGGAAGAGCAACTGGGCGATAACCACATTGGCGATCTGATCGTCAATCGGGGTGCCGAGGAAGATAATCCGGTCCTTGAGAAGCCGGGAGTAAATATCGAATGCGCGCTCTCCGCGGTTGGTGCTCTCCACCACCATTGGAATCAGATTTTCCATCTTCGGGATTTCCATAGATCGTTGACCTCTTTCTGCTACCGGCCGTCATCACGCTTATTGTGTGGCCGGCATGAATCGTACCACCCTCTGTGAGGACTGCTCACTCATGATGCTCGCGCTCACTGGTTGCTACCAGCCTCAGGACTGCGGTGATGCCTCCTCCGTTGCTGGTTCTGCCGCGGCCTCCGGTTGCTCCGGGGTTGCCGGGGCAACTGCTGCCTCTGCTGCCTGGGCGCCTCCGGCCGCCTGCTCGCTGGTCTCGGGCGCGGCAGACTCGGCTGCCGGTGGCTCCCAACCGTTCACCACGGCGCCGCGTCCCTCGGTTGCGATCTCGATCAGCCGCTCGGTAAGCTGCCGGTCAAAGAGCTCATTGCGGACGGCTGAGCGCAGGTAGCTGTTCTCGCGATACAGCGCGCGCATCTGCTCGCGCTCGGTGTCCGCTGCTTCCGACGTGATCTCGTCGATTTCCGACTCAATATCCGTCTCGGCCACGGCAATCCCTTCCCGCTCGGCGATCTCGCGCAGGACGAGCGAAGTGCGCAGCCGGCGCTCGACGTCGGGCCGAAGCCGATCTTTCAGATCTTGCTCGGTTTGGTTCGTTGCCCGCAGGTACGCATCGAGCGATAGGCGCTGATAGCCCAATCGCTCCCGCAGGCGCGCGATCTCTTCATTGAGCGCATCCTCGATCATCGCTTGCGGGATTTCCACCGATGCCCCAGCGACGATCTTCTCGATGATCTGATTGACCGCCTCGGCACGCGCCTCGCGCGTCCGCTCCGCGTGAAGGTTGGCGCGAACGCGCTCCCGGAGCGCCGCCATGGACTCGGCGTTGGCATACGTCTTGGCGAACTCATCATCCAGCGGGAGGAGGTCGCGCTCCTTCAGCTCCTTGAGCGTCACCGTGTAGTTCAGCGTCTTGCCACGGCGGCGATCGTCCGGTGCGCCCTCACCCTCCGCGGGATAGGTGATTTGCACGGTCGTTGACTCGCCGACGTGTAGCCCCTCGATAGCCGTGCGCAGCTCGTCGAGGAGTTGATCCTCACCGAGTACAAACACCGCGTTCTCAAGGGGAGGCTGGAATTGCTCTTCACCCTCGGTGATCACGATGTCAACGGTCACCTGATCCCCCTCGCGCGGTGTCCGCGGCTCGGCGGGATCCACCCACGGGCTCTGGCTGACGCGCAGGCGTTCGATGACCTCGTCAACCTTTGCCTCATCAATTGAGGCGTCGATGGGCTCGATGCGAACCTCTCGGTACGCGCCGGGATCAACCTCGGGATAGACCGGCACGGTCACCTTGAAGGCGAGCGGCTCGGCGCTAACAAACTCGACCTCTGGCTCACCAACGGGGATGAGCTCCTCTTGCTGAAGCGCCCGCCGGTAAAGGTCGTCCATGAGGTCCTTATTGGCCTCTTCAATGAACACCTCACGGCCGAGCAAGCGCTCGAGCATCTGGCGGGGCACCTTCCCCTTGCGGAACCCAGGAATCACGGCGTCGCGGGCGATGCGCCGCGCAGCCTTTTCGACGGCAAGGTTGAACTCGTCCTCATCGGCCGCAATGTCGAGGAGGACCTGGCTTGCGGGGAGGCGTTCGACGGTAACTTTCACGCTGGTGTGCGTCCCTTTCTTGGCCAAGGTGGCATATGAACGGGATCCGGCGGGCAAGAATGCACCGGCGTGATCCCAGGCGAATGACGACGGCCGAACCGGCACGGCCGCGGCGTTGCCGCGCTTGCCGTGTTCTCGGCCATGCCGATCTTTCGAGATTATAACGGAG
>JBHOQQ010000163.1:0-38547 GCA_042408955.1 Thermomicrobiales bacterium | reverse complement strand
GGGATCTTTGCGAGCGTCTGTCACCTGGCGCGGGGTGGAGCAGCGGCAGCTCGTTGGGCTCATAACCCAAAGGTCGGAGGTTCGAATCCTCCCCCCGCCACCAGCGAACTGGCCCGGGGCCTGCAGGCCCCGGGCCTTTTGCCTTCCTCCCCCTTTTCTCTCCTAGAGTATTCAACTCCTTTCCTCCTCTTTCTCCTTCGCTCTCGTTGACGACATGTCACCGTGCCGCGTACAGTCTCCCCTCAGTACGCTCTGAGATCGTCATCACCGTGTTTGATGGTGACGACACCAGAGATTCATGCTCTGCGGTCGAGGCGACATGACTCGTCGCAGTGTCAGAGGTGAGGTGATGAGCGCTGAGCGGAATTCGAGAACACGTGCGACGGGCGCGCTGCCACTCGATCGCCGGCTGATCGCTGCTGGTTTGCTTGCCGGTGCTGCAGTGGGCGCTTGGGCAAGCGGCCGGGTGCGTGAATGGTCGACACGAACTGCTGACGTTGCCCCAGGTCTGATCGACTGGAACCAGGTGGGGGGCATCGCCATCAATATGAACCGCGGCTTTGCCTTGACTGCCGTGGAGCGGAGCCGGCTCGATGCATACTACCGGGATCTGGTCCGCCGCTGCACTCCTCGCGTGGCGGAATACACGGGAATTCCGCTGCCTGAATCGGCTGAGCGGACGTATGCGTTCGATCGCGTGGATTGGATCAACGCGAATATTGATGCGTTCAAGCTCATGCTGGCGCCACTTGAAGCGCTCGAAACTCACCCGAGTAGCAGGCGCACGGTTGCGGCCGCTCTGTGGGGTGGTATCAATCGTACCGTCCTCAGCGCTGAGCTTGGCTTGCTCCTTGGTTATCTTGCCCGGCGGGTGCTGGGGCAATATGACCTGACACTCCTAGGCCGGGAGCCGGTGACAGCCGGCAAGCTCTATTTCGTCGAGCCCAACATTCGGATGGTCGAGCAGGTGCTGCGCCTGCCACCCGACGAATTCCGCATCTGGCTCGCGCTCCATGAGACGACCCATGCCTTCGAATTCGAGGGCTTCCCTTGGGTGCGGTCCTACTTCAATGAGCTTTTGGAGCGGTATTTTGCTTTCCTCCGGGAAGACGCGGAGCAGTTGCGCCAGGGATTGCGCGGCATAAAGGTGCTCGTCGATCGGGTTCGCACTCCCGGTGGCGAGCGCGGCAGTTGGATTGAGGCCCTAATGACGCCCGAGCAACGATCCCTGTTTGCCAAGATGCAAGCGCTCATGTGCATCGTCGAGGGATATTCCAACCACGTGATGAACGCAGTAGGCCGGCAGTTCCTTCCTGGCTATGAGGCCATCGCGGCCAAGTTTGAGCAGCGCCAGCGGCAGCGGACTGTCGCGGAGCAGCTTTTTGCCCGCATCACCGGGCTTGACATGAAGCTTGAGCAATACCGTCTAGGCCAGCGCTTCATCGATACCATCGTGCAGCAGCGCGGCCATGATGTGGCAAGGAGAGTCTGGGAAAGCCCAGAATCTTTGCCGACGATGGAGGAAATCAAGCAGCCAGAGCAGTGGCTTGACCGGGTAATTGATCGCCCGGTAGCAACGCCACCACAAGAGCAGCGTGTCTGAGCTACCCCAGATCACTCCAGCACTGCGCAACCTCTGAAAGGACGGCACGCCGCTAATGGCGGAAGTGTCGTGTGCCGGTGAAGACCATCGCGATGCCTGCCTCGTTGGCCGCAGCGATCACCTCCTCATCCCGGACGGAGCCTCCCGGTTGGATAGCCGCGGTGACTCCAGCCGCGATCGCGGCCTGCAAGCCATCCGCAAATGGGAAGAATGCATCGCTTGCGAGGACCGCTCCGCCAGCGCGCTCGCCAGCCACGCGAACAGCGAGCCGCACACTTTCCAAGCGATTTGGCTGGCCGCTGCCGAGACCGACGATCGCTCGATGCTTCGCGAGAACAATGGCATTCGACTTGGCGTGGCGCACTGCCTCCCAAGCAAAATGGAGATCCGTCCATTCGCTGGGAGTTGGTTCCCGATCCGTCACCACCCGCCAGCGGGTTGAATCATCTGGCCGATCATCCGCCTCCTGAACGAGCCACCCTCCTCGGATTGCTCGCACCTCCCACGCAAAAGGATCGTGACCGGGTTCTTTGGCAGGACTCGGCATTTCCAGCAGCCGCAAATTCTTCTTCTTGGTCAGCGTAGCGATAGCGTCTGCATCAAAGCCTGGGGCGATGACGACTTCGAAAAACGAGCGAGCGATGCGCGAGGCGGTGGCGCCATCGACGTGCCGGTTTGCGGCAATGATTCCGCCGAATGCCGACACCGGATCCCCGGCGAGTGCCGCTTCGAACGCCTCTGGCAGTGTTGATCGCTCCGCGAGGCCGCAGGGAATTGTGTGCTTGACGATCGCCACCGCTGGCTCGTGAAAGCGAAGGATCGCGCTCCATGCAGCGTCCGCGTCCAACAGATTATTGAACGACAATGCTTTGCCCGCGAGCTGACGCGCGTCGAGGACTCCAATGTGATGTGGTCCACCCGTCAAGCGAGCGTAGGCAGCGGCAGCTTGTTGTGGATTTTCGCCATATCTGAGCGTAGTTGCGAGCCGGCCTGCGAACGTGATCTCCGAGGGCCAATCCAGATGCGTTGCACATTGGCGCCGTAAGTAATCGGCAACAATCGAGTCGTAGGTGGCGACATGAGCAAATGCCTTCGCGGCAAGCTCGCGCCGTCGCTCGACGGGAAAATAGTCGTCACGCAGCATGGCAAGCACTGAAGAAAAATCGGCTGGATCGACGACGACGACCACATCAGGAAAATTCTTCGCAGCGGCACGAATGAGGGTTGGTCCACCGATATCAATTTGCTCAAGTGCTTCGCGCTCAGTCACATGTGGCTGTGCAATCGTCGCTTCAAATGGGTACAGGTTGACAGCAACGAGATTGATAGGACGGATGCCGTGCTGCTCCAGGGCAGCTTGGTGAGCGGCGTAGTCTCGGCGGGCAAGGATTCCACCGTGGATGGCTGGGTGCAGCGTCTTCACCCGTCCATCGAGGATCTCTGGAAATTGAGTGACGTCGGAAACCGGGATCGCTGGCACGCCAGCCGCTCGCAAGATAGCGAGCGTGCCTCCTGTTGAGACGATCTCCCAGCCGAGCTCGACCAGAGCTCGCGCAAACTCAACAATCCCCGTCTTGTCGTACACACTCAGCAGTGCGCGCAATGCCGTCCTTCCTTGTAGCCAGATCGCTTCGCGAACCATGGCACGCCGCGTGCCGTGTGGATCATACCAGCGCCGGCCTGGTCAACGTGGTGGTCCAGACATTGCTGCCGGATTGGTAGCTGTGGGTTACTATACAAGCGAGAGGAAGGCTGAACTCGCTAAAAAACGTGCTCCGACAATCCGGTCGTCCTCAGCGCGCTACGGAATTAACCGTAACCGCTTGAGTTCGAACCGAATCATCGGAGCACGGTATTAACGTACACCGTCGCTGCCTGTTTGTCAATACAGATTTACCAAGATTTTTCAGAATTGCTGTGGGCAGGTGCCGGGCGGGGCTATCTTTCCCGCCCGGCGCCATGGCTATGCCGTGGCTCGTGACATGCGGTAGAAGGGGTAGGCGCTCAGGTACAGCGGGTTGCCGACGAAACCCTGGATGTCCTTCTGCATGACGGTGTACCACAAGAGCTGCCCGTAGTAGATCACGGGCGGGTCTTGCTCGGTCAAGATGTTTTGTGCCTCCTTCATCAGCTCAAGCAGCCGGGCCTCGTCGGTATAGTGCTCAGCCTCGGCCATGATCTCCTCGAAGCGGTCGTTGACGTAGTAACCGCCGTTGCTTCCTCCTCCTCCGGTCGCGGCCTTGGTGAAATTGGGATACAACTGATTCCAGGGGTCATTGTAGTCCGGCCACCATCCCCAGCCGCCCATGAAGTGTGGACGCTCTTCAGCGGGGGAGCTGCCGTACATCATGTCGATGTACGATCCGCGCTCCATCTCGCTTATCTCAAGATTGAACCCCATTTTTTGCACGTTAGCCTGGAAGAGCTGAGCCACCGTGCTCTCAACCTCATCGCCGCTCTGGAACACGTACTCGAAGGTGTCTCCCTCCGAGAAGCCTCCTGAGAGAATAAGCTGCTTGGCCTTCTCCAGATCGGTCTGATAGAGAAAGACGTCCGGGTCATACCCGCGCACGGTCGAGGGGATTGGTCCAGACCGCTTGATCAATCCGCGGTAGGCGCCATTCATCACGTCGTCATACGGGAATGCATAGGAGAATCCCTGGCGGACTTCCTTCGTGCGCAGGCGTGGCACATTCATGATCGTCCAGAAGACGGCAGTGGAGTCGTACGTGAGCACCTGGAGGTTGGGATTCTCTCGCAACGCCTCGACATCCTGTGGCGTAAGATTCTGGGTCGTCGCATCGGCCTCGCCAGCCTCGATCAACTGCCGGCGGACGGCGACTTCCTCGACGATACGGCAAACGATGCGGTCGAAGTGATTCCCTTCCCACCCTCGGTGGTAATCGTCGAACTTCTCAAGCACCACTCGCTCGGTAGGATTGTTCTCCTTGAGCACGTATGGTCCTGTGCCAACGGCGTTCTCGCGGAACCATTCGTGTGCCCACGGGTCATCGTCCGTCTTGTGCTCCTCAACGTATTTCGTATTGACAATGAACGGGCCATACGACGACGCCATCGCTGCCAGGAACAGCGGTTGGGGCCGCCCCAAATTGAAGCGGACGGTTAGATCGTCCACGACCTCAATCATGTTGGGATCGGGGACGAAGCGCGTCACGACGTTCGAGACCGCGGCACCCATCAGGATGCAGCGGGTGAAGGAAGCTTTGACGGATTGCGCTGTACAGGGGTCGCCGTCGTGGAAGCGCACATTGGGAAAGAGCCGGAACGTGTAGACTGATTGATCGGCGTTGACTTCCCAAGATTCGGCGAGCATCGGCTCGTACTCATCGGTGCTGGCGCCCTTGTATTGGATGAGCATCTCATACGCTCCCAGAATGATCGCCTGAGCCGCGTTGTCGTAGGCGTAGTGGGGATCAAGATCAGGGGCGCTGCCGTCGCGCAGATAGGTGAAGGTTCCGCCGCTGCCAGCCTGGGGACGGGGCAGGATCGCTCGACGCCACGGTTGAGGGGCTGCGCTAGTGGGAGCCGCCTGCATCAGCGCGGCGATGGCTGGCAAGGAGAGACCGAGTTGCAGGCCCCTCGTCAGCACGTCGCGGCGACTGATCAACCTTGCTCGCGCAAGCGCGCGAAGCTCGCTCAAGCGTGGATCGTCCATCGTCGTTACTCCAATCGCTGCTCCGCCCCAAAGCCTGGGTCAGATCTTCGTTTGCCGATGCAAGGCGCATTGTACCCTGAACCGTCGTGCCGCGGAGCTCGGACCTGGCTGTCGTAGCGCATCAAAACTGGTCACGGCGGGCCGCCGTAGGTTCGTCCGAGAGCGTCTCACGGATTGCTAGATAGCCGCGGCCCGCGCACCAAATCGCCCGACACGACGCGGCGCAGCGTTCCGTCGGCCAGCTCAAGCTGCAACGCTCCGGAGGCGTCGACACCGAGGAAGCGGCCCGTAATCGTCTGGGGTCCCTCTTGTACATCAACGATTGCGCCCAGGTAGGCGGCACGGTCAGTCCAAGCCGTCAAGTCCGGCTGCCCTTCAGATGCCAGGAACTCCTGGTAACGAGCAGCGAACCGGGTCAACAGGCGATCGAGCAGCACGCGCCGGTCGTGGGTGATGCCGGTGGCCGTCAGCAGGCTGATCGCGCCTGGGGGAAGCGCCGCGTCTGGTGTGGTGACATTGATCCCAATGCCGACAATGACGGCGGTTCCTCCGGTCACGTTTGCCTTGGTCGACGTGAGGATTCCAGCGAGCTTCCGCTCATCAATCAGGACATCATTGGGCCATTTCAGGGCGCATCGCACGCCAGCACACTGCTCGACCGCTTCGGCCACAGCGACCCCGGTGACAAGCGGCAGCGTCAACAAGCGGCTGGCTGGCAGGAGCGGCCGCAGCAGGATCGACAGCAGAAGCGACGTTCCTGGCGGGGCAACCCAACTGCGTCCTGCTCGGCCGCGACCGGCCGTCTGTTCGTCAGCGACCACGACGAGCCCTTCTGGAGCGCCATCGGCGGCCAGCCGCGCGGCGTCGTCCATCGTGCTTGTGGTCGTTTCTAACCAGAGGATTGGCTCGCCAATCGTCATGTGCCGGCGGGAATCCGATCGCACGAGACAGGTGTGCCTAGGTAAATAGGGCGCTCACGCTCAGGTCCTTATGAATGCGGGTAATGGCTTCTGCCAGGAGCGGTGCGACGGTGACAACCTCCACGCGGTCGCGCGGACCGGTTTCCGGAAGTGGCACTGAGTCGGTGACGAAGACGCGAGAGATTGGTGAGGTGGCGATTCTCTCCAGCGCGTTGTCAGCGAAGATGCCGTGTGTCGCGGCTGCGTGCACCTCTGCTGCTCCGCGTTCCTTGAGGAGGTTCGCAGCGACGATCAGTGTGCCACCAGTCGAGATCATGTCGTCAACGATGATCGCGATTTTCCCTTCGACGTCCCCAACCATCTCGAGCACTTCCGTGGCGTCGGGCTTGGGATGACGCTTGGAGATGATCGCCAGCGAGCCACCGACGCGCGAGCGGAAATCATCAGCGCGCGCCACGCCACCAGCATCGGGGCTGACGGCAACGAGATTGTTGCCTGGCTGCCAGCGGAACCGCCGCGCCAGCAGCGGCGTTGCCCGGAGGTGATCGACGGGGATGTCGAAGAAGCCTTCGATTGCTGGTGCGTGCAGGTCGAGAGTCAGAATTCGATTGGCGCCAGCCGTTACCAAGAGATTGGCTACAAGCTTGGCGGAAATCGGTTCCCGGCCACTCGTCTTCTTTTCCTGCTTGGCATACCCGTAATAGGGGATGACGGCGGTGATGCGTGCTGCTGATGCGCGGCGCAGCGCATCAATCATCAGCAGCAGCTCCATAATGTGATGATCAACCGGGATGCACATTGATTGAATGACGAAGACATCGGAGCCACGAACATTTTCTTCTAGCTTGACGCGTGTTTCCCCATTCTTCCACGAGCCAACAAGGGCTCGGCCGAGGGGTGCGTCGAGCTCACGCGCGATCGCTGCCGCGAGCGCCGGATGAGCATTGCCGGTAAATATCTGTAGGCGACCGTCCATCAAGTCCTCACTTGTTGTCTCTTGGCTGCGTGGTGGCATCCTGCTCGCCAGGGTCCCCGCTAGGCTCCTCGCGAGCGCGCAGCTCACGGGCAGGAACTCCCACCACCGTGACGCCCGGTGGCACGTCCCTCGTCACCACCGAACCAGCTCCCGTTTTGGCGCCAGCGCCGATGGTGACGGGGGCCACAAGCATTGAATCGCTGCCAATGAATGCATTGGGCCCGATGTCTGTCCGGTGCTTTGTTCGTCCGTCGAAGTTGCAGGTGACAGTGCCGGCGCCGATGTTCGTTGCCTCACCGACGCGCACATCGCCAAGATAGCTTACATGCCCGATTTTGACCGACGACTCCACCGTGGCATTCTTGAGCTCGGCATAATTACCGATGTGGACATGGTCGGCAACGACTGTGCCGCCACGCAGGTGGGCATAGGGACCGACGTCGGAATGATCACCCACGGCTGAATCAACGACCGTCGATGCCCGCACCTGCACATTGTTGCCGATGCGGGCATTCTTGAGCGAAGCGCTCGGCCCGATGACACAGCCGCTGCCGATCACGCTCCGCCCTTCGATCATCGTGTAGGGCAAGATCGTTGTATCCATCCCGATCTCGACGTCGACATCGATAAGCACGGTTTCCGGAGCGATGATCGTGACGCCGTTCAGCATGTGATGCCGGCGCACACGCTCGCGAATGATGCCGTCGGCGCGCGCGAGTTCTACCCGGTCGTTTACGCCCAAGACGACCTCTGGTGGAGCGGTCACTGTCGCGACGGGCCATGGCCCTTTGGCGGTCGCGCGCTCCAAGACCGCGAGCTCCACCAGATCGGTCAAGTAATACTCACCTTTCGAGGGGCTAGGCGACAGCCTTGGGATGGCGGACCGGGCCCATTCCGCGTCGATTGCCATCATGCCGCTGTTGATCTCGACACGGCCCCGCCGGCGCGATGGATCGTCGTCACTACGCTCGACGACGCGCACAGGTCGTCCGTGCCGGTCCCGCTCAATGCGTCCGTAGGCTGCGGCATCGTCGAGCTCACACGTGAGTAAGGTTACGAGCGCTTTGCTCTCGCGTGCTCCAGCGACGAGATCGTGAACCATCTGCCCGGTCAGAAGGGGATGGTCACCGTAGAGAACGACGAGCCAGCGCGCGGAGCGGGCGAAGGGCAGCGCGGCTCGCACAGCGTCTCCTGTTCCCAGCGGTGGATGTTGCACGACGATGTGGATGCCGCGCGGCAGGTCGAGCCGGTCGGCAATGGTGGTAAGTTCTGGCGATACGACCAGTGTTGTGGACGCGGGTGAGATGGCGGCACCGGCCCGCAAGACATGGAGCACCATCGGCAGGCCAGCGACCGGGTGAAGCGGTTTCGACAATGCCGACTTCATGCGCGTGCCTGCTCCGGCCGCGAGCACGATCAGGGCAACATCGCTGACGGGCGATATCTCGTCCGAATCACCGCCGGCAAGCATGCTCATCTCGCAAATGGACCGTGTCAAGGATGCATCATTGGCTGGCGGGCCAGGATTCGAACCTGGAACAAGGGTTCCAAAGACCCGTGTGATACCATTTCACCACCCGCCAACAAGCCGACCGGCCGCGGTTGCCAGCCCGGTGCCCGATCGCTTCATTCCAATGATAGCACGTCCGTTCGCCGGCCGGTGTCCGGGAATTCTCTCCGGAGCTGTCTCCCAACTTTTGGGACGTTAGTCACCTTGCCCGGAGCACGGCGCCATTCTACGCTGCAAACGGTATGGCCTCGCCGGTGCCATATGGTTCGCCACGCTGTGGTACGCGCATATTAGGTGCGAATTGGGAGAAGGGATCGCATGGCTCTGCCGCCACCGCAAACAAAAGAATTTCGCGACCGCATCCTTGAGCTCGAAGATGCGTGCCGGCGCGAGCTGGAGCAATCGGTCCAATCGATGAGCGAGATTCAGATGCTTCTCCAAAAGACCAACAGCGAGGTGGAGAAGCTGGCGAATCGCGAGCTGCAGTTATCCAACCGCGTGCGCGACATGGAGATGCATCTGGAGAATTACAGCCGGGAGGATATCCGCGACCTGTACAACAACGCCCACGAGCTTCAGCTTCGCCTGTTCATGATGCGCTCTCAAGCTGAGCAGCTCCAGAGCCGGCAGCAACACATCAAGGAGTATCAAGAGAAGCTGCGCTTGTTGATTGACCTGCTTGAGATTCAGGCCATGGCAAGTGAGCAAGGCAACGACGCAGCGCCGGTGTCGCGCGGCATGACGGGAGCGTTGCCGGGAACGCAGGTCATCGCTGGCCCCAGCATTCTGAGCATCATTGAAGCTCAAGAAGATGAGCGCTTGCGCATCTCTCGCCAGATTCACGATGGCCCGACGCAGGCGCTGACGAATCTCGTCCTTCGCGCTGAGATCTGCGAGCGCCTGTTGGACCGCGACATTGCGGAGGCGCGAACCGAGCTCAACGGGCTCAAGGCGATGATTGGAGCGTCCCTGCAAGAGACCCGCCGTCTCATCTTCGATCTTCGCCCGATGATTTTGGACGATCTCGGCCTGGTGCCAACCTTGCGCCGGTATCTCAATGAGCTTGGCCGCATCAAAGGCCTTCAGACCACGGTCAGCGGGCCGGAGCACGATATCCAGATTAACACCACAATGCAGGTGGCTCTGTTCCGAATGGTCCAATCGATTCTGGCGGCGATTCTCGCGGAAGGGATTGCTGAGACGATTGATGTCAACGTCGAGCGAGAGGCGACCGTCGCCAGGATTCGCGTTGATGCCACAGCCGTCCAGACCGAGCGGCCGGTGATCGACGATCGTCTCCAGGAGGCACATTTCCAGCATCGCCTCCAATTGCTGAGTGCCACGATGAACGTCGAGCCACGAGGCAATCGTGGTATCTCCATCCAAGTGATGGTACCGGTGCCACATGAGGCGGTGGCCTGAGTCAGTCAGGTCTTAACCTGCTGGCGTGCGGCCGTGGCTCCTGGCCCGTCTGGTCATCCCCTGTTCGGCCCACTGATGGAGCAGCGAAACCGACGCTTGTACCGCCTTCCATAAGAGAAGCGTGTGATTTCTATTTCGCGCATGCTCCTCTAGGCTATGCATAAGGTCGGACAGGTTCATCCCCATCCGCGGCGGTGAACTCTCGGTTCGATCGCGACGGCACGTCGCCTGGGCACGCGGTGGAGCCGGCTGGGAAGGAACTGGCCGGTTTCGAGGAGAAAGGAGGAAGCCGCTGGGTGGTGGGATCGCTGAGCCGGCTCGTCTCGAATGTGACGCGTCGCGTGCAGGCTGGTAATTGCATTGGTCGTGGCACTGGGTTCCAGTGCTTTTTTCCTGCCGCAACCGCGTAGTAAGTTCGAACCCGCTCGGGGTTATCCCCTAACTGGTGGCGAAGAACCATGGCGTGGCACAACTACATACGGGCCTGGCTGCGCCGGGCACGTCACAACTCAGGACACGATGGTCAGGCATTGGTTGAGTACTCGCTCATCTTTGTGCTGTGCATCATCGTCTGTTTCTCGATCCTCAATGTGCTTGGCAACAACATCTACGACAATTATTGGAAGCTGATCCAGGCGATGCCCTAGGCATCGTCCTGCCTTGTCTCCGAGCCGCCAGCCATGCCCGCTGCAATCTGGCAGCGCAGGCGTCGCTGGCGGCTCGTCGTGTTCCGCTGACCAATGGGTGATGTCGCCCGCCATGGGGGCAGCGTATCATGCCCTTATGAGGTGTCGCGTTGCTGCCATCTGCAAGGGGCGCCGTGGGTGATTGAGGTCCAGGGACTCGCCAAACGCTATCCGAGCGGGGAAGGCGTCCGCGGGCTGACATTTACTGTTGGTGCGGGGGAGCTTTTCGTCTTCCTGGGCCCGAATGGAGCCGGCAAGAGCAGCACTGTCAAGATGCTCACGGGGCTCCTTACTCCGGACGCCGGCTGGGCATGCGTGGCTGGCTATGACGTCGTCCGGCAGCGCCTCGCGCTCAAGCGCGAAATCGGCTACATGGCGGAGCAGCCATTTCTCTATGAGAAACTCACCGGACGGGAGTTCCTCAGGTTTGTCGCGGATGTCTACCGCGTTCGCCCGTATGTCCGGGACCGGCGAATCCTCGACCTGCTTGAGACCTTTGAGCTTAGCGATGCCGCCGACAGTCTGATCGAGACCTATTCCCAAGGGATGCGGCAAAAGATTGCGCTCGCCTCGGTGCTGATTCATGAACCCAGGGTCTTGTTCTTGGACGAGCCGACGAATGGGCTGGATCCGCGCAGCGCCAGGCTCGTCAAAGACATCTTGCGACATATTTGCGGCCGGGGCGCGACGGTGTTCCTCACCACGCACGTGCTGGAGATTGCCGAGCAGATGTGCGATCGCGTCGGAATTCTCCACGAAGGAGAATTGGTCGCGCTCGGCTCGCTTGACGAACTTCGACGAAGCCAAGGGTTGCCTGGAGCGTCGCTGGAGACGATTTTCCTACGGCTAACCGGCGCTGCGGAGCCAACCTTCCACGACTTGTACGCCGGAGTGCGCGGATGATCAGCCTCTCCGCGTGGCGGGGGAGCCCGGAAGCATCGCGCAGTGATCCAGTGCTGGCTGTGCTGCTGCGGACTCAAGGCCGGATTGCGTGGAACCGCCTGCGTGCCGGAACCGCGCGGCACCCGATGCGGCTCATGTTCCTCCTCGTGTTCGTCCTGCCCGCGTTTGTTGCGCTTGCACTCACCTTACTCGTGACGTTCGGCGGTGGGTTTGGCGTGGCGGCTAGTGAACGCGAAGCCACGTTGGTCCTCGGCATCATGCTGACACTGGCCGTGCTGGGGAGCTTTATCGGCGCGACGACCGCCGTCCTGCAATCCCTCTATCTTGCTCGCGATACCACATTCTTGATGATCCTGCCGATTCCCTTGCACTGGGTGTTTGCCAGCAAGCTGGTTGAGGCAATGATTGGGACCGTTCCGGGGGTGGCCCTCGCTGGTATCGTGCTCGTCGCATACGGAATGACGCGCGACGCGACTTGGGCCATCGTCCCCGCTGCGATGCTTGCTCTCTTGCAAATACCGCTGCTCGCCATGGCAGCAGCAACGGTCGTGGTGGCCCTGATCATCGGCCTGATTCCCGCGCGCCGGGCGCGACTTTCGTTGTTTCTTGCCACTATCGCGATCGTGACGTTGACGATGGTCGCATGGACTGCTGCCGCTCCATCGCCCAGCGCGCATCGGGGCTTCCTGACGCAGGCCTCGCTCGCGTCCCTTGATGCGAGCATGCGGTGGTTGCCAACCGGGCACGCAGCCCGGATGGTTGCCGCCGCTGCCGAAAGCCAGTGGCGCTCGCTCGCCCGAGAGGCGTCTCTCGTGCTCTTGTGTACTGCTGGCGCGCTAGGTGTTGCCTATGCGGTCTTTGCCGTCACGTATGACCGTGGCCGCACGCTCGCTGCGGCGGCTGGGGGCACCCGAGCTGGCTACGTCACGCCTTATTGGATGGCCGCGTTGACCCGCCCCCTGCCTGGTGCAGTCGCCGCTGTGATAGTCAAGGAATGGCTGACGCTGACGCGGGATGTGAAGCGTCTCAGTGGCGTCGTCTGGCCGCTTGGCGTGATCGTGTTCTATGCTGTGTCGGCAATCAAGCAGGCGCCAGCAGGGGAAGCGCCGGCCTACCGGTTTTGGACAGAGATGGCAGCGTGCGCGTTCTTGCCTTGGGGGTTTTCTCTCGGCACGAGCATCTACGCGGTCGGGATGGAGCAGCGGAACATTCATCTGCTCAGGCTGTTGCCGGCCTCCTCGTGGCGTGTGCTACTCGGCAAGCTGCTCGCAATGCTTCTGCCGATTCTGCTGCTCAGCGAATCCCTCACCCTAGCGTTCGCCCTCTGGCGTGGGGCAACACTGGGAGAGCTTGCGGGGATTATGGCGATCGTCGTGTGGACATCCACCGGCTTTGTCACCATTGATATCGCGGCAGGCGCTCTGGCACCGGTCTTTGACGCCGCACATGTGCAGCGGTCAATCGCCCTGGTTGGCCGTGCGTTTGGCTTTGTGGCGGGCGCCGCGTTCGGGATGGTCACGGCGACCGGGGTCACGCGGCTGATTGTCTTCTCGACCGGGGTGCCGTCGCCGTGGCGCGAGATGCTTGCCTGGCGCGTTGGTGGCAGCACGCCGCTTGGCTGGCCGCTGGTGGTTGTTGCCTTCGGCGCAGGCGCGCTGATCTGTGCCGGGGCACTGCTCCTCGCCAAACGGTCATTCGACCGACTGTTACAGGATGGACCGTGAGTCGCATCAGTCATGAATCGCTGGCGGGACGACGCTCCTCGTGTGGAGATCATTTAGAGAAGCGGCCGTCGTCGGCTATCACCGGCTGGATCGTGTAGGTGCGAGGGATTGCCACGTGCGGAGCGTACGGTGAGCGGCAGTACGACCGGGCAGTCGATGGCCGCGCGGCGCCGTAACGGGGCGCTGCGCGCCAGGCGCGCGGTGATGGCCAGGATGGCGCGCAGCGCACCGTGCTCACACTGCCAAGCGGCGTAGGGCGTCTCATCGCGGATAAGGCGACAAAGGAACGTCCAGGGTACGGCCGTCCACCGTAGCAGCATGTAAGCGATGGTCGGGGAAAGCTGGAGCGCATCCCGCATCTGCCGGGCGTACTCGAGTTCTGCGCACAGTCCCGCCTCCACGGCCACGGAGTAGCCGCGTAGGTCAGGCACCTGGCCGCCGATATAGGCGGCAATCTGCTCGGCCGCGAGTCGGCCGCTACAGACGGCTCCGTAGATCCCTTCGCCGGTGAACGGATCGATGAGCCCTGCGGCATCACCGGCCAGGAGGACGTTGCCACTGGCAAGGGGTGCTCTTCGCGTCCGGACCGGCAGGTGGTGACCACGGAGATCGCGCAGGTCTGCTGGGTCAAAGCCATAGGCTTGCACCAACTGTGCGAGATGCGAGCGCAGGTCAGGTCCGGCCGGGCGCCAGGCGTAAACGCCGAAGTTGAGGTGGTCTCCTTTTGGGAAGAGCCAGCCGTATCCCCCGGGGACGCTGCCGATGTTAATGCCGAGGCGAGCCGCCCAGTTCTCTGGCACTCCACCGCGTAGCGCGATGTTGCCTTCCAAGGCGATGCCGAGCCAGCGGGAGCCAGCAAGTCCCGCTAACCGGGCCGTCGGCCCATTTGCACCGTCGGCTGCAACCAGTGTCCGCCCAATGAAGGTCTCGTTGTCACTGCGGACTACCACCTGGTGGTGCTGCTGCTCGACAGCCCGGACGGCCGTGCGCTCGCGCAACGTGGCCCCAGCCGCTAGTGCCCGTTCGACTAGCCAGGCATCGAACCGGCGTCGCTGGGTCATGTACACCAGAGGTTCTGGGAAGGACCGCGTGAAGCCGCGCTTATGCCGTAGCGTGAACTCAATCGCGGTGATCGTGCGTTCAGTGACCGGTGGTAGGCCGGCTGCCAGGAGAGCGGCAGTGCGAAACGTAATGCCTCCACCGCACGGCTTGTCGCGCGGGAACCCCACCTTGTCGAGAAGGAGAGCCGTCAGTCCGCGGATAGCACACTCATATGCTGTGGTGCTTCCTGCCGGCCCTGCCCCAACGACGATAACATCGAAAATCGTTTGTGCTCCCACATGCGCCCCTCAACCCAACGGTGTCGTCGCACGCCAGTACCGTCGTTGGAACCATGTATTGTTAATGATAAAGCCACAAGTCGCACCGCAATCTCTGGTCCGTAAGATGGTGCGTTGGGCTCGTTCACGGCGATCTGAGCCAAGCCAGATGGTCGCTGGGGCCAGTGACCGTTGTCTCATCGCCTCGATCCCGTCAGAAATGTCCGAGGAATCTCAGGTCCAAGCGATGCCGGTCGCCAGCGCTGCGCACCGTAAGGGAATTCCGTGCGAGGTGCTGGTGAAGCGCGATGAATTACGCAGAGTGATTCAGTAAAGCGCGGATGAGAGAGATGACCATCACCAGGAATGTCGCGAGCCCTGAATCGTGGGCGGCCCAACACTGTTGGTCCGGGAATCTGGGGCAGGTGACATCAAGCGAAATGAGGTCTCAGCGGGGAACCGACGCAATGTGGCTACGAATAGAGCAATCTGAACGTTCGGAAGGTGCAACTGCTGACGGCACCAGCAGATAGTGATCTGGGGACCCGCTACCAGCTCCGCACCAACCAGCGCAGTACCTTCGAGATTCGCTCAAGCCACTGTTGATCAGCGACTGCGGGAACGGGCTGGCCCGGCGCATCCCTCAGGCGCCGCGCGAGCTCGTTGCGGAGCCGTCGTTCAGAGATCCGGCCGGAGGCGACAGGTTCGCCTTCGATCAGCACGACCGGCACGAAGAGGGAGCCAGCGCGCTCCGCGACGGTCATACCGTCAGGGCTGTTAACGTCCTGAATGGTGAGCGCAAGCGAATACTCTTGCGCGAGACGTTCGAGCAGGGTATGCACGTCGTTGCACAGGCCACAACCCTGTCGTGTCAGTAACGTCACCTCCAGCATGTCACTGGATGTCGGCATCCGGACCCTCCTGTTCCGTTAGTCCCTCGCGCAAGTCGGTAAGGAGGCGATTTATCGGAACATACATCGTGTATTTTGGCGCTCCGCCATAGTCGGCTCTCCAGCGGATCAGGCCTGACTCGTCCACAACAATGAAGGAGTGGCCATTCATCCCAGTGCCCATCATTCCGTAGAGGTTGGTCGTGTACGTCCGTGAGACGGTAAGGTCAGGGTCGGACAGGATCGGGGTCGCAAGCCGTTCATCCTCTACCTTTTGCCGCAGCAGGTCGAGCGGATCAGTCGTGATGCTGATCATGCGGTCGATGCCGAGTGCTCGGAACTCGTCCCACCTCGCCTCGATATCGCTGATCTGGTCCCAACAAGGCTGGCAAATCAGCCCTTCTTGGAAGAAGAACAGCACCGTTTCGCCGCGCATAGACGCCAAATCAAACATGGTCCCATCGGTCGAGGCGAGTCGGATCGGTGGAGCGGGCGCGCCTGGACCCGGGTCGCCGATCTGATACGGAAAGGCCGCCCGGTCACCGGCGGAAGAGTCATCCACGCTGTTCAAGAAGA
Source organism: Thermomicrobiales bacterium (assembly GCA_042408955.1). GTDB lineage: Bacteria > Chloroflexota > Chloroflexia > Thermomicrobiales > UBA6265 > CALGSZ01. The sequence continues at coordinate 22,342 of JBHOQQ010000163.1, read as the reverse complement.
ACATCGCGGCCAGCGACGCAACAGCAAATCCAGCAATGACAAGGGCCTTGACAAGGTTGCTCTGTCTTCGCCGGGAACGTGAAGTCCGTCGCGGCGTGCGCCGTGAGTCTCGCCGGTGGGCGTCGTTCGTGATCCTTGCACGACGTTGGAAGTCGCGCTGAGTGGCGCCTTGCTTCGCTTTCGCTGCTTTGCCCATTCGCCGTCTCTCCATCGCCCAACTTCGGGACGGCACGGCTCGCCACGTAGCTAGGTGGGACTTTCGTCGTCATCGGGACTATTGCCGATCCATCCTACTTGCTGCATGGCGCGGCGTGTCGTGAAGCCGATAGCCAGAGTCAGGAGGACAATCGCCGCCCACCCTGGCAGCCAGGCTAGTTGGCTTGTCACGACCTGGCCAAAGTGCTGGGCCCGGCTCGATAGCCAGAGCTGCCAGCCGCGTGAGGGGGGTCAAATCATCAACTGTGAACCCGGCCCAGAGCATCCATCCGCCCATCGCCAGGAGCAGCAGGCTGCTCGCCAGATTCGCCGCCGAGAGGGTGCGACGGATGTGGCCGAGGCGCCAGGTGAAGGGGCGATGGGCGAAGAGGTGGCTGGCTCGCCAGTCGCGCCGGTCCCAGAGGAGTGAGATCGCCAGAAGGGGTGCAACCATACCAAAGACGTAGGCGATACCAAGCACCAGTGGAAATCCGAACGACGAGGCCGCACCGGAAAGGGCGATGACACCGGCCAACACCGGCGCGCAGCACGAGGTTGCTACGCCAGAAAAAACGCCGAGTGCGTAGATACGAAGCGGCCCAGTCCTGCCGCTGGTTCCGCGTTTTAGTGCTGGCAAGTGCAACTGCCCACCTAGCAGCAGATACCCGGCGAGCCCAATCATTACCAGGCCGGCAGCAGCGTAAATGGTGGTGTGTTCAGTCGCGATCAGCGAGCGCAGGTAGTTGGCCCCCATGGCGATTGGGAGAATGATTGTCGCCACGCCAGCGGCAAAGAGGAAGGTCATCGCCATTAGAAGACCCCGGTTGGGAAAGGAACTCGCGAAATAGGCCGGTAACATGACAGAGATGCAGCAGGGAGCAAAGAGGGCGATTGTTCCTGCCACCACTGCGGCCAGAACCGATCCGCCCCAAAAGATGCTCTCATTCACATGAGCCCTCCTCTTTGCGGACCAGTGTCGCAAGCATATGCAAGGTGTCTGAGGCGGTGCTGAACTGAACCTGAGATGAAGCTGAGGATCATGCCACACAACGTGGGGAGGACCATGTTTCGTCCATCAGTATGCGGCCACGGGGACCGATCATTGGTGCGAACTCCCTGTACCACATCGTCACGGCCCCGGCTCGGGATGGACATAACGCCCCTCGGGGTGATCGGAAACTCAAGGGCTCCGCGGCCGGTAGGTTGGTCAACGATCACCACGTAGAGCGTGCTAGGAAACGGCACGATCTCGCCGGCGGCGAGGTCCGTGAATCCGCTCGGGTCAGAAATTCGAACGCCAACTGACGAGCCGGCTGAATCGTAACTGGCTGAAACGTTGGAAGGTCGCTGTCATCTGCTCTCGTCGGTCGCGACCAAGATGGATGCCGGGGGAAATCAACTTGTCTGCTCTTGTAGTCGCACTGCTTCTATCAATTTGACGATGTCGCACCAGAGATCATCGGCTTGCTGGAGGTCGAAACCGGCGCGTGCAACGTTGGTGACGGTCTCCCGGTCGATGTTTGCTCCTGTCAAGCGCACCACTATCGGATTCGCTAGGCGCATAAGGGCACCGAGGAGCGGTCGGCGTGAGAGAACGTGCTCCAGTAAGAGGAGTTGTCCGCCGGGGACCAGAACCCGCCGCGCCTCCTGTAATCCTTGGATAGGGTCAGGAACGGAGCAGAAGACAAATGTGGCGACGACGGTGTCAAAGCTAGCATCAGGAAAGGGAAGTGCCTGGGCATCAGCAAGGAGAAGCTTGACGGCTACACTATCGCGCTCTGCGCGTTCCCTTGCCCGCTCAAGCATGCGCGGTGAGATATCGATGGCGGTGACGCCAATGCCAGGTGGGTAGAAGGAAAAGTTCTTGCCAGTGCCAACACCCAGCTCAAGCACGCGCGGACCGCGGGCGCGCTGCCAAGTCATCTCTCGCCAGTGGCGGAGACGGAGCGCTTCCATGCCGGTCTCTAGTAGATCGTAAACCGGCGCGATACGGTCATAGCGGGCACGGGTCAGTGCAGTAGCGGTTCGTGGGATCGGTGAGAATGCTGGAACATCGCATACGCCACTCATCCGTAGCTACCTCTATCGAGCGACTCTGGCCTGACCGGCGCCGGTCTGGGTACTGAGCTGTACCCTTGCGATTGGGCGAGTGCCAGCCCCATACCGCCGAGAACGACCAGCACTATGACAGCTCCTGCCTTCCAAATCGGCGAGCGCTCACGTTCCGGCAATGTTTCGCCAGCGGCAGCCTGCATGCCGGGCATGGCTCCTACCGACAGCTCGGCAGTTGCTTCCTGGCCGCCCTCAGCACGAATGAGGTAGAGACCGGGAACGATGGTGCCAGGCACGACGATCTGCTGGGTGAAAGCACCGTCATCATCAGCCGCGACATTGGCAAGATGAGCGTCACCGTTGGGACCTGTCAGGTGCAGCTCAATCGGTTGATTCGGAGGAAACCCTTCGCCAGAAACGGTGATCTCATCTCCAGCGGCGATTTCAGGCGGCGAGATGGTGATCTCCAAACCGCCCTCGTGCGCTCGCGTCGGCGCTGGAAGCGAGATGAGGATAGCGATGGCGACGAAGCAGATCATCTGCAACAGCCTTCGACGGCTCATGGTGCCGCCATCATGCGTCCGTGTGTTCACAATACTCCTCCCTGCGCTCCCGTTCGCTCAGATGCCAGGCCATGTGAGCCCGGAGACGGTAACCAGTAGCCGCGAACAGGATGGCGAGTACGTCAATCATCGTGATCAGCCTCCCCTAGACAATGGGAATATCCGTCGCTTGATCCCAGAGCCAGACAAGCGCAGATGTTGCTACCACGAGTAACACCCAAAAGGCGCAGCGCGCCTGTAGGATGAAGAGCGGTCTAGCCATCGCCTACAACCTCGTCGCGATTATGGCCGCCGCGTCCTCCAAGTGGCGTTCCGTTGGCGTCAGCCAGACATAGATCGTCAGGGTCACGAGGACCAGGACAACAACCGTTCCGACCGCCAGCGCTAGACGCCGGCGCCGCGGCGCGCGCCACGGAGAGCGGTCTACGAACGGCGTTAGGACGAGTAGTCCGAAGAAGATGATTGCTGCGTAGAGGATGCCCCTGATGCCAAACGGGCCCTCGAAGGCGTATAGCCAATAGAACATCCAGAACGGTTTCGTTACCTCCTTGCTCGGGTCAGCGATCTCGCCGATTGCGGGCGGGAAGAGTAGCGCCGAAATGCCAGCCAAGGCGACGAGCACAAGCCCATACCCGGCTATCTTCCGCAGGTGCTCACTGTAACGTCCACTCTGAAGTTCGTATGGCAACACCCCGTGTGGCGCCGCACCAGCGTCTGCTTGCGCTGGCAGCGGCGAGATACCATGCCGCTTCACGAGGAAAAAGTGGATAGCCAAGAGGAGAATCAAAAGAACAGGCAGCAGACTAACGTGCGTACTATAGAGTCGCTCGATAATGGGCACGCTCCGCGTGAACTCCGGTGTGAACCAGGTGCCGAGATTGCCGAAAAGTTCAGCGACTTCGAGATTGTGTTGTAGGGCCTCCCATGCCTCTTGATCCCAGCGCAGCACCGTTCCGGTAAAAACGAATCCCAGCGTGATTGCGAGCAATGCCACTCCCACTAGCCAGTTCACTTCACGCGGACGCTTGAACGACGCCGTGGCGAAGATTCGTAGCATATGCAGAAATGCCGTCGCGCTGACGAAGCTGGCGGTCCAAACGTGGACAGCGCGCACGAGGTCACCAAGTGGTGCCACGTCGCGAATGTAGAGGACGCTTGAGCGCGCCTCAGCCGGGTGTGGATGGTAATACTGGGCTAAGTAAATTCCTGTCACAATCAAGATAAGGAAGCCGGCGAATGTGATCCCCCCGAGCGTGAACCAAATGGAGTTGGCATGGCGTGGCACTGGGTAGCTAAGCGCCGAAATGCCAAGGCGTTCGTCCAGCTTTTGCCAGAAGCTAGCCGGTTCTAGATCACGGTTCTCCGGTGAGGTGATTGCACGGGCTTTCGCCCAGGAACAATGCTCGGTCATTGGCTGCATCCCTCCCTTTGGATGCTACTCCGCGACTAACTCGGAGAGACTCGCCGCATACCGCTGCATTGGATCCCCGTCCCGTTCGCACGGAGCGTCCAAGTCGAGTGCCTCGTGCTGTCCTAATGTGGAGAGCACTGGATCAGCCGCCGCCATGGAGGTCGCTGTCGTGACTATGAGCTGCGATGCGGGGATGAGTGTGGGACCAGCGCTCGTCATCACGCCGGCGCTTGCCGCGTCCCCCGTTCGAGGCTGAGGCATGCTGGCCGACCAAGGCTGGCCGGCGCTAACGTGGTGATAAGCTCCTGGTATCGCAGTCGGTTCGGGAGTCTGGCCGTCGGTGCGATCCCAGAATGTGAATACGGCACCCGCCACAACAAAGGGCGCTACGCTAAGGCCGGTGAGCCTGTTCATCGCCGCTTCTCGAAGCTATCCACCGCCCGGTCGGGCTTGCATGTCGCATAAGCAGCAGCATAAGGATGGGGCAAGCAAGGAGTGCAACGATGGCTAACGCGGTGCCCCATCCAGTGCGCAACGTCAACAGCAAGAGCGCGATCAGCATGAAGCTGCAACAGAGAACCAAGTGGAGCAATCCATGACGGCTGTGTTCGCGTTGGCGGGTATCGGATTCATCCATTATCGGTCTCCTTCGAGCGTTGCTGGACCGGAGAGAACACTTCCCGATGATGGGATTCTGTCGTGGTGACCTGATGAGAGGATGAGACCGATCTGAGATGGAGATAAGAAACGATGGACTCGCTTTGGGGTACTGAGGAAACCGGCGGGCAGTGCTGTCGCTGTCGTCCGCAACCTCCGTGCTGGCGCTAGAGCAGTCGGGCAGAAGCGCTACCTGCCGCGCAGTCATCTCAACACATTGCTTGATGACTGAGCCCTGATCTCAGGCGGTTGACGGGTATTGTCGCAAGCACGCCTGGCGGAGGAACCATGCGAGATTATGAATCGCACATTGCCCGGATAAGCGCCAGATGCTCGCCGACGCTCAGATTCGTGTCGTGCATTACGTTATGGTGCGCAGTTGCCTTGGCCATCCCGCCGTGCGCGCGTACCATGCTGCTCACATGGTGCCCGACGCAGCCCGCTTCCGCGAGGTTCGCCGCTTGAGCTGTCCGGACGGTTCCAGTTATGAGTGCCGCACTGATGATCGCGGCAGCTAGCAGATTCCATCTATTCATCGTTTCTCTCCTTCTGATTCGGTCCGCAGTATCCACTAGAACAATCGAGGACACCAGGCGCAGATCAGAGTTCCAACTACATACTCAACGTCAGTGCATCAATCGGTTCGCACCGCAACGCGTCGCACCTGGCTTCCGGGCGCGTTGAGGTCCACAAGCCATCGTAGTTAGGTGTCGTTTATCGCTGCGATCTTCACCGTACGGACGTGAGGCGAGCAGCAGATGTCACCGCCGGGGCATCCCGGATGCGTGCAACGAAACCGGAAGCGCAACTCCTTCGCCCCAAGTGGTGCAGGGTCGAGCGTCAGTTGGTAGCGCCGTACCCCGGCCATCACCCCGCCCACTGGTGTCAGCTCGGCTTCGTGAATCTCGCCGCCGTCGATCCACCAGGTTAGCATACCTGGGCAGTTGGTCCTTATACGCAGCCGGTCGCCCGGTTGGATACGCGCCACTGGCTGGATAAAGCTCCAAACGACCGCGTGTGGCACGATGTGTCCGTCCAGTTCGCCGGGTGGATCTTGGCCAAGCGCGCGGTAGATCGTCCGGAGATGCTCGCGGAAAAGATCATCGAAGAGATCGTCACGCTCTGCATCTTGGTCCTCCCCGAACCACCAAAACCAGTCACTCCCTTCAGCAAAGATCAGCGCCTCGAAGACGGCGGGAGCCGCTTGTGGAGTTACGCCAGCGCTGGCGATGGCATCGCGAGCCTGGCCGAGTAGAACCCAGGCACGGTTTTCCTCCGGCTCGCCGATCCACGTGCCCAGGTCGACGCCTGGTGCTGAGGCAGGTTCATCAATCCACGATCCGGTGAACAGATCGTGGACCTTCGTCTGCATCTCAAGGGGGTGGGCCGGGATGGCTCGCGCAGGATTGCCGTCCAGGTACTCGGCGAAGGTGACGGTACGGACGTCCGAGTCATGCTCAAGAAGGCTGTAGAGAGCGTGGAGGAACGGCCGCGCGTCTTTGCGATACGCACCCCATGCGTTCTCACCGTCGAGAACGAGCGTCAGGACCCGGTCGGAGGTGGCGGGAAGTCGCCAGGCAAAGCGCTCCTTGATTTCCTGCAGGAAGTTGGCCGCTGCCTGCGTGTGATCCTCGTACGCCTGATACTGGAACCCGATGGCGTTGGAAAGGGCAGCGTCTCGGAAGAACACGCTGATGGCGGCGCCATTCTCCTCGGCGCGATATGGCTGGCACAAGACGTCCGGATCGTCGGCCCGGTAACCCCAGCGACCGGAGCGTGAGAGGACGCCGCTGTCGGTGGCCATCCATCGCATGCCGTGCCGAGCCAGGATTGGGACAACGGATTGAGCCACTGCCCCCTCAGCAGGCCACATCCCGGCTGGTGGTTGGCCAAAGTGCCGCACGTAGCAAGCAATCGCCATCGCAACTTGGAGTTCAGCATCCTCCGGGTGGCGAAAGCGGCGCGGGTGCGCGGTACCGGGGCGGTCAATTGTCGCACGATCGGTGTCGATGAGGAGCGGCAGGATCGGATGGGCGAAGGGGGTTGTCGCAATCTCGATCTGCCCGTGCTCCTGGAGCTGGCGATGAATTGGCAAGATTGCTCGAATGATCTTATCCTGCTCAGCCAGCATTGCCATGATGTCGTCGACCGAAAATCCTCGATCTTGTTCAACGAATTGGCGGACACTGGCTACTTCGCCGGTAACGAGCGTTACATCACCCTCGCGGAATTCCTGCCCAAACCAGGCGAGGTTGAACCACATCTGCAAGTCGCGCAAGTCCTGTGGGGAAAATGGCTGGCCCTCCTGGCGCTGCATAAAGAGCTCCTTGTAGCGGGGGTGCGGGAAGATCTGATTGTGCCAATGCGCGTCGAAGAAGCTGGTTACGACTTCTTCGATTTCTGCGTCAGTGAGATCGTCGGCCGGTTTGGCCGTGAGCTCTCGCGCACGGTCAGTCGCGCCGCGCTCGATCAGGTCTTCGAGTTGCCAGATAAGCGATGGTGTGAGATTGATCGTTAGGTGGATATCGGAATGAGCGGCAGCAAGAGCAGCCATCGAATAGTAGTCGCGGATGGCATGAAGCCGCACCCAAGGCTGGCGGTGACTGCCCGCTGGCGCTGGATGATCGAGCACCTTGTAGAGCGGCTGGTGTTGGTGCCATAGGATGGTGAGGGATAGCATGGTTCGCACTCACATGGATCGCAAGCTGGCGAGGCCTGCCGGGACCGGCCAATCTTGCTCCGAGCAGATTGAGCATCCCCTTAGCCAGGGTAGGGCAGTGCCTGCTCCGGTGCATAGTCAGAACGCTTGGTGATCTTGCCGGTATCGACCTCGACGTCGCCGCTTGGTAGCACCGTCACCTGCATCAAATCCAGGGGCCGAGGTGCTGGACCTGCGATGCGCACCCCATTGAGCAAGAAGATACTGCCGTGGCAGGGGCAGTGGAATCGTTGCTCCTCATCGACCCAGGGCACCTTGCAGCCGAGGTGTGTGCATTTCCAGTAGAGCGCGAGCAACCCATCTTCGGTCCGTGAGAGGTAGAACTTTCCAGGGGCATATTCGTAAGGCTTGCCATTGACGGATGGAACATTGGTGGCTGGCACGATCATCTTGCCACCAAAGGCGCCGGTCTTGTTCGGCCAGATGAACCGGACAGCACCAGCGACAAGCTCGGCGAGCACAATGAGAATTGCGCCAAGCACGGCGTTTCGCAGAAATGACGCCGGGTGACGCGGATCGACACACGAGAGACCCGACCGAACAGCGTGACCAATGGCAGGAGGACTTGGACAGGCTTGGTGCAGGCATGAGCGCTTGTTTCCATAGGCTGTCTCCTCGCATCGTCGGACGAGATCGTCGCAAGGTTGTGATTCCCCTTCCACTACCTTACACCTTGGCAGGTGGGGCTGAGGACAGCGTGAGACGAGTCTGAGAGGGGAATAAGCGTCGCGGTCGCCTTCCCGCACCATTGCCCTGCGAGGGCCGCCTCCACCTTTCTGGGGTAGCCTCCGCGACCCCACCGGTCGCCGGCGCGGCAGCTTCTCAGGCATGTCTCAGCTTGGTCTCATGGGTCGCTCAGCCGGGGCGGTCAGTCTCTATGGTGGCAGAGACTGCCCAAGCCGGTCCTCACCGAAAGGGGGTGTGCCATGGGTGCTTGGGGAGTGGTCGTTCTGGTCGTCGGCGCGCTGGTCCTGGCCATCGCCAGCGAGACCATCGGTTCGCGGCGACCCGGCTGGGAGTTCCTCGTCGTCGCCGCGGGGGCGGTAATCGGCGGCTTCGTGGCAAGCGAATGGCTCGGCGACGCCGGCACCTGGGGCTGGGAGGTGGACGGCCTGTTCGTCTTTTCCGCCCTGATCGGTGCCGTCATCGTCGGCGGGCTCGTTGAGGTGGTGCTCCGCATCGTGATCCCGAGCCCCCGCATGCCGCGGCCCCCGCAGACCTCAACGCCGGCGTAAGGGAAGGAGGGCACAAACGTGGAGCCCCTGGCGCTGGGGAACCTGGCCTACGCGGTGCTGGAGCAGCACGGCGCGGCGGTGGAGACGGCGGTCGTGCGCACCCTCGAGCGGCTGCGTGCGCCGCTCCCGCCGGCCCGGGCTCAGCAGGTCGTCGGCACCGTCTACGGCGAGCGGGAGGCCGTCCGGCAGCCGCTCCAGGCCGGCAATTGGGTCACCCTTGGCGAGATCACCACCGCCGGGGCGACCACGTTCGTTGAGGTGAACGTCGCTACGGGGGCGACGCGAGAACGACTCGCCTGAGCTGCCGTCGCTCCAGAGCCAAGGAGGGTGATCGTGCCGAGCGCCTGCGACCTGGCCCGCGCCTACGACCAGTACGTCTCGGCCCTCTGGCGCGGGGATGCCGACGTGGCGAGCTTCCGTGCCTGGCTCGGTGCCCATTGGCATGATGGGCCGGCGCCTCAGCCCGCTGCGTCGCCGATCGCCATCAGTCCCTGCGGCGGGGGCGGCCGCGGCATCTGCTGGTACGAGACCGCCACGACGATCCTCGGCTGCGTCCCGGACGCTGGCGGCTATTACGCGGTGCCGATCAACGCGGTTCCACCGCCGTTCGGCCCCTCACCCGCAGACGTCCTCCTCAGCACGCGTCACCGCGGCACCGCGCAGGCGAGCACGCCGCCGCCCCCGCCCGAAAAAGGAACCATTCGCGGCGACCTGCCACACATTTTCGACCGCTTCTATCGGGCCGACCCGGCTCGCTCGCGCGTCGCTGGCGGCAGCGGACTCGGCCTCGCGATCGCAAAGTGGATCGCCGAGGCGCATGACGGTAGGATCGAGGTCGACAGCACGGTGGGCCGGGGATCGGTCTTCACCGTGACATTGCCGTTGGAATCGGAGGGCCTTTCTGGCAGACAATGCGCCAGAACGCTCCCTCGGTCCGGAATCGGCCCGGCGAAGCGCAGCCGGCTTGGTGGCACCGGTTCACAAAACTCTCTCGTCGTCGGCACGCCGGAAAGCCATGCCGGCGCTGAAGCAGTCGCCGAAGAATAGAGCTGTCTTCGGGGATGCTCGCGGATTGGTTCACCGGTGCGTTTCACTTCCCTTTCAGGATCGCTAGTCAGCAACGGCCTGCGCAAATGCAAGGCAGGGTGCACATCAAAATATGCGCCGTGAGTCAGGGCACGCGTGCCTGATTATCGTTGCGCGTGAACTCGTATTCTACTACTCTCGTATCGTAGAAAAGGCAGGTGCCGCTGTTGCCAGTAGGGTGGCTCGCGTGATGAGACGACGTGGTGAGGTCGGGGGACCTTCGCTGGAGGGACTCGCAGGATTCGTTCCTGGGTTCGTCCTGGGCTATTTCGCGATCGAGGGAGCATTACCGGGACCGAGTTACCCGGTACACTGGGTCATCGCTTTGGGAGCTGGAGTTGTCGGGTACCTGGGGGGGTGCGGTGGTCGGCCGGTTGAAGGCACGCCGCGTATCTGCAACAGCGTTCTTCTTAGGACGGTCTCGTGCTCGACGATGTTCCTCTGCCACCCAGACCCACCGGCGACGCCGGCGCCGGTGATGTCGACTTCGCCGCCTTCGAGCGTGACCAGCGGCGGTGGGCCATCGGGATCAGCGTGGCGCTCGCCGTGATGCTCCTCATCATCGGCGTGGCTCAGCGGGATGATGCGCCGGCAGGTGGCCCACGATCAAACCAGCTTGCTCCAGATTTTGCACTCACCTCATTCGACGGGCAACCGATCCGGCTTGCCGCCTTTCGTGGCATGCCAGTAGTCCTTAACTTCTGGGCGTCGTGGTGCCCACCGTGCCGGGCGGAAGCACCAGTGCTTCGCAATGTCGCACTTAACACTTAAGGCCGTGTGGTCTTTATTGGCATCGACGTCCGCGATAAAGCATCTGACGCGCGGGAGTTTATCAACGGCTACGATATCCCGTACCTGAACGGCGCCGATGCGGACGGCTCTATCGAGCATGCCTATGGTGGGATTGGCATTCCCTACACGGTCTTCATCGCCGGTGACGGAACGATTGCTCGCACCTGGCTCGGCCCGTTGGACGAGCGCCGGCTGCTCGCGTTTCTTGAGGAACTGTCCTAAGGTGGGCGAGAACTTGGCTTCGATCTTGGCGCGTGTTGGACCCTTGTTGACGATTGTCGCTGCGGTCTGCGTCATCGGCCAGTTTGCCCAACGCGAAGCGCCACGTGTAGGTATGCCTCGACCGGTAGTCGCCAACCTAACGCCCAGTCTCGCGATCGCGGCGCTCAATGGTGCCCGGCTCACATACGTCGCGCCGCACGGTCGCGTCTTTGCCTCCCATCCACTCGATCTAGTGAGGCTGACTGATGGATTGTCTATGCCGGGTGGTTTGATCGGTGCGACGGTGGGTATGGCAATGTTAGCTCGCCGTGCGCGCCTGCCGTTCGCAAATCTCGCCGACCTCTATGGGCTGACCTTGCCACTGGGTGTTGCAACGTACAACCTTGGCTGCCTAGTGCGCAATGATTGCGTCGGACGGGCCGCGCCACCGCCATTCGGCATTGTCTTTGCCGGGCTGTACACCTCGCGCTACCCAGTTGAGTTGTATGCTGCTGGCGTATCGCTGCTCATTTACGCTGCGCTGCATTCCGAGCGATTGCGAGTGCGGGTCCCCGGTAGTTGGGCCTTGTTTGCAGTCGCCGCATTGGCTGTTACGCGCCTGCTCCTTGATGAACTTCGGCTTGACGTGGATGGAGCGATGATCAGCGCCGATCATCTATCGGCCTTAGGTGTAGCTCTCGCCGCACTCGGTGCACTCAGTTGGTGCGGGGTGCGGGACCGGCGCCGCTCCCGATGCGAGCGGATCGTGGATACCGCCGAACCGTCAACAGGGAGTTAGCCAACGCGATGACCAAGAGGACGGTAATGGAGCAACAGATCAAAAGGTTGACAAATTGCGATGCGATGAAAGGTGATGATGCACAGACGAGCCAGTCTAGCAGCGACAAGGGAAACGCTGGTCGCTTGCGTGCAACGGCACTCGCCGCCGTCGTAGTCGTGTTCGCACTAATTGCTGGAGCATGTACATCGGACGGCGAGAGGGCTTCGCTTCGATTGGAAGTGGTGGCGTGAACCTCCGCCTGCTACCGCGGGTGGGTGAAATCGCGCCTGACATCGTTGTTCCGCTCGCCGACGGCAGTGGCACGATTCGCCTCGCGGATTATCGAGGCCGGCCAGTGTGGCTTAACTTCTGGGGAAGCTGGTGCCCGCCATGCCGCGCCGAGTTCCCCGACATTCAAGCCGCGTATTCCGAGTTTCTGGTTCCAACGGTGTGGCGCTGCTTGCGATTTCGCTCGATGAGCCAGCGGATGCAGCAGCGAGCTATGCAGCCCGGAACCATGCCACGTTTACCATCCTGAGCGATCCTGGCCGCCATTACACCGGAAGGGCCTACCCGATTGCGAATTTCCCAACGCACATCCTTATCGATCGTGATGGGATTGTACGCGCTATCATTTTGGCGCCGATTGACAAAGAGGAGATTATCGCTGCGGCGCTGCAGATCGTTGCTCCGGCGGAGGGAGACCCATGAGCGAGGTCGGCATTCTTGCCGCTTTCATCGCCGGGGCGCTCTCTATTTCGTCGCCTTGCGTTCTCCCGCTGGTGCCCCTGTATCTTGCTCACCTGGCTGGGGTCGGCTCTAGCGGAGAGTTGCCCGCGCGCCGTGTCGTGCTGGTGCATGCACTGGCCTTTGTCTTGGGGTTTGGGATCATCTTCGTGCTGCTTGGTATCTCACTCGGCGCGCTTGGCGGCATCTTTCTGGCCTACCGTCCCTGGTTGATCCGCTTCGGCGGTGCCTTTATGGTGGTGATGGGACTGCATGGGATTGGCCGCGTGCGGATCCCGTTCCTGGAGCGGGAACATCGCTTGCCGGTGCCGAAGACACGACCGGGCCGCCTTGGATCTTCCTTCCTCATCGGCCTCAGCTTTGCCGCAGGCTGGATGCCATGTGTCGGGCCGGTTCTGGGGGCGATCCTGACGATGGCCGCTGACGCTGCCGATCCTGTGCGTAGCGGACTGCTGCTCACTGCCTATGCCGCTGGCCTCGCGATCCCCTTCCTTACGTTTGCGCTCACGCTTGGGTGCTTTAACCGGAGGATCAGCGCACTGGGAGCGCGGCTGAGCATGGGGAGTGGGTCTGTCCTGACCGCTGTGGGAGTCCTTATGCTCCTCGGACTGTACCAACAACTCTTTGCCCGGATTGTCGGGCTGGCGCCCTGGCTGCCATGGGAGCCGAAGCTATGAGTGCGGCCACCGATCCTAAGTGGCGAATCGCAAACGCGTTGCGCGAACGGGCTGGTGGGGGTGGGCGGTCACCAGCGGTCGTGATGATCGACGCAATTTGGCGCTTCTTTTGCTCAACGCGGGTGGCTGTCTTCGAGATCGTGTTCTTGGCCATCCTCGTCCTGATTGGTACCCTAAGGGGGAGTATCGTCCCGGCTCAGCTTCCGCGGATCGTCCCTGCATTCGACCCAATCGTGCGGCGCTGGTACCAATTTGATGTCTTCCATTCGCTCATTTTCAGCCTTACCCTGGCATTGCTGGCGATTGGGATCACCGTTTGTACCATCAACCGCCTTCCCGGCATCTGGCGCGCAATTGCGCGGCCCACGGTGGCGACGACTCGCAGCTTCTTTGCGACGGCTGAGCCTGCCGTCGCGCTGCGGCCTGCAGAAACGCCTGGGTGTGTCGCAGACGAGATCAGGCGAATCCTCAGCGCCCGGCGCTATCGCGTGTTGACCGGGAGACGCGGCGACCATATCCATATCTACGCCGACAAGAACCGCTTTGCCCGGCTTGGCACATTTCCTTTTCATCTCGCGCTCATCCTTGTTCTGGCCGGAGGCATCGTTGGCTCGGAGTTCGGGTTCCGCGATATGGCCATTCGCGATCACGGACGGCTCGACACGACAGGTGGGACACGGCACGGGCCTGAGCGTGAGGTTGGAGCGGTTCGTCGACACCTACGACCAGATTGGCTCTCCGACCTCGTACCGATCAGAATTGGTCATCTACGACGGTGGGCAGGAGGTGAGGCGAGCCTCCATTACCGTGAATCACCCGTTGACCTACGGCAATACCACGTTCTATCAGGCCAGCTTTGGTGCGGCGGCCGTGATCCGCGTCACTGACCAACGAGGAGTGGTTGTCTTTGAGGACGGAGTCGCCTTCACACTGGTGTCGCGATCCAACAAGGATGCCCCGGCGGCACGCGTTGAGCTACCGGCTCAGGGCGTTGCTCTGGAACTGATCTTTCCGAACGTCATACTCGATGACCGGCCAGAGGTTGAGGGTGTGAAGCTCTACCCTGGTGAGATGTGGGTGCGCGCGCAATTGGCGAACGAACCAGCCGCTCGCTGCAGGCGTGATTCTCGGCCAGGGCGAGATGGTCTGGTTTGGCGGGTACGGTGTGCAATTCGTGAGGGAACGCCGCTTCACCCTCCTGCAGGTTGCCTATAATCCCGGTATCCCTATCTTATTTGGTGCCTCCTTGCTCCTTGTTTGCGGTCTCGTCGTCACGTTTGCCTTTCCGCACCGCCGGCTCCGCGCGCTCGTTTCGCCGTCCGGGAATGGCACCGAGGTGCTGATGGCGCCGCTGGCTCGACGTGATTGGGGAGGCAAACGCGATTTTGTGGACACGTTGACAGTGATTGAGCAACGCCTTGGCGCGGTGATGCCATACGGGAGAATGGCCCATGTCGGCACCTGAGCTCATACGGTTGTCGTTTTATGGATTTACCGCGGCTTCGCTCGCTGTACTGTCCGCCACAATCTTGTACCTGATGGAAGTCGCCTGGCTGGCGCGGGTGCCACGACCTCCGGTCACTCCGGACACACTTGTGGCAACGTGGCAGTTTGGTGGACTGCGCTCAACTGCTGCTGGCCGCCTTGCGTCGGTGATCACTCACGTGGGCGCCGCATTCGCTGGACTGGCGGTACTTTTGCGAGCGATCGTCGCTCGGAGAGGCCCCTATTCAGACATGTATGAAGTCTCAGTCGCTTTCGTCTTCGTCTCTCTGCTTGGGTATCTCTGGCTGGAAAAAGCTTACCGAACTCGATCCATTGGGGCGGTGGCGCTGCCGGTCATTCTTGGCATGATCGTCTACGTCTGGAGTCTTCCCGCAGATCTAAGCGAGGTGCGGGGATGAATCCCCGCACTGCAAAGCAACTGGATCCTCACCGCTCACGTTTCGTCCGCAATCGTTGCTTACGCAGCCTTTGCCCTTTCCTTTGCGGCGGCAGTTCTTTATCTCGTGGCTAACCGCTGGCCAAGATCATGGCTGCCCAACGCGGACCTACTTGACGACGCAGGGTTTCGAGCAGTCACGGTCGGTTTTCCAGCGCAGACCCTTCTCCTCATTTTGGGCTCAGTTTGGGCCCATGCGGCCTGGGGCGCCTATTGGTCATGGGATCCCAAGGAGACGGCGGCGCTCTTTACGTGGCTGGTCTACGGAGCATATTTGCATACTCGCTCGCTCCGTGGTTGGCGCGGCCGGCGATCCGCACTATTCCTCGCTCTGGCCTTTGGCACAGTCGTCTTTACCTACTTCGGCAACTACTGGTTTGGTGGATTGCATGCATACAGCGGCATCTGACCATGGCGCAGCCGTCGCTGGAACCTGATTTGTAGGCTCGTAGAATAGCCTGGCTTACGCTCACGGGCCACCCTCCAAACTCAGCGCGTGAGCGCCGTACCGCTTGCTGCCGCGAGCTGTCTTCAGTTGGGGTGAACGGAGTGGTCCGCTCCTCGTTACATGCCAGGCCGCCCGGTCAGTTCTGCTGGCCTGATTCGAGCGCATGGTGAGATACACGCCGTGGCATCAGGTTGGATAGACTGCCAGCGACATTCCGTCGAGAACCGCCTACGCCTCCAGGAACGCATCCTACTCTATGTAGCTCAGCACGCCCGGACCCGGATCGGCGATGTAGACGCCTGAGTGATCGTAACCATAGACGACGACTACGTGCTTATACGGAACGAGCTTAAAGCGATTGCCATCCGCATCGGTCTCATAGAAGCCCGTATCCCCCCGAGTAGCAATCCAGACAATTGTCGGGTGGCCAGCATCAAGTTGTGCCTGCAAATAGCTCGCTTCTGGGACATAAGCAACCTTCGCAGCAAAGCCATGCATGTCGAGAATTGGCACCAACGCCTCGGCATAGATGCCGTAGTCATCGGTCACACCCCAAGGCCCGTCAATGTTGCCGCGGAATCCAAAGTGCGGATTGTCTGACCAAGTCGTTCGTTCGATTGACTCCTCCTCCGAAATGGGTGCACCGAACACAGAGGTCGCGATGTAGATCGAAGCGAACTCGCATGACAGCGAACGTGACTGTTGATAGGCCACCACGCCTTCGAGCACGACGGCCTCGGTGCCCTCTTCGCGCGGCACGACCAGCTCCTGGCCCTCGTACACCAGGCTCCATGGATCGAGTCCATTTGCTGCCGCCAAATTCTCAAGGGACACATGGTGCTCCTGTGCAAGGCTTTCGAGTGTGTCCCCAGCTTGCACGGTGTGTGTCTCATACGCTAACGCCGTGCCTGTGGGAACAAGCAAGACACCCAACGCGGCGCTGATAGCTCCGCAAGCTAACCACCTTCTGAGCGCCAGCCAGCGCTGCCGCGCCATCGTCCTCTCCTCGTGAACACCATGGGTTGCCAATTCGGAATCCAGTGTACGTACGGACCAACGACATACACATCGTAGCACGACTGCTGCAAGGCGGGAAGAGTGTTAGGCAACGCGTTCGGCCCGGACGACCAAGCGTTGCAGGTATTCCCCGCGCTCGTAGTCAAACGGGTCACCACAGGTAATCAGGGTCAAGCTCTCGATGGTGGTTGGTCCAACGATTTCATCAATCGGGGCAGTCGCAATGTCATATAGACGTGACCACCTCACTACATAGGTATAAACCTGTTCATCCTCTCCGATGACCTCTATCATGTCCCCATTGGTGAGCTGGCCGAGATTGAAGAAGACAGCCGGTCCGACGTCCCAATAGTCGAGATGTCCGGCCATGACAACATTGCCAAGCTCGTCGAGTCGTCCCGTCTCCTTATACCAGGCGACCACCCATGGACCACTTGGGTTTTGCATGACGCCATCAATGATCTGCTGCTGTTCAATTGGGGCGTCAATACTCACCTTTTGGAGATACGTAGTGCGACAGGCTTGACCCCGTTGTTTCGCCGGGGACGTGTGACCGGTGGATTCATTCCGATGGGACCCGGACGCACGGCGCCTGTGGTTGGCACCTCGCCTCACCGGGCCGGTGATACCCGCTCTTGGGCGATTGCTGGGGCAAGGTCGGGCACCGCAGCCAGGAGCATCACGACCAGGAGGCATGGAGCTAGCCGCCGAGAGGCGAGTCTTCCCATCAGATCTCGTCCAATTGCCATATCATCTCCCTCGCGCCCACAAAGCGCCCCAACGAAGCGACGTCTTTGCTTCGTGCCTACTCATGAACCCAGACCATTGTCCCAAGTGGCGCCCAGCCATACAGGAAGGCGGCGACATTGAGCGGCAGATTGACGCAACTGTGGCTCATTCGCTGGCCGAAATTGTTGTGCCAGTAGGTACCGTGAAGCGCTTCGGCGTTGAGATTGAAATACATTACGTGTGGCACGTCTTTGACGTCATAGGCTAGGGTTCCGTCTGGAGCATCGTCTCCAAAGCCGACTACCTCACCGGTGCTGTTGGTGAATCCCTTCATATCCTGGACCGGGTATTTCAAGCGGATGTGAAAAACACCTAGCTCCGTTAGATTCGGAAAGAGGCCAGTGCTGACGAGCGAGGTGAGGATCACCGTGTCACCTTGGTACACCCATAACTGCTGCACATCCGCATTTGCGTTGACCTCGATCCATTTGCGGCCAGGTGCAGCAAGGTCGCCTAAAGGGGCCGGATTTGGCGCTGTCAGAAAGAGGGACTCGTCGTAGGTGGGGAGGTCGCCTTACTTGACAGGCTTCGTGTCAAGATCGAGACGTCTTGCCAAAAGCGAGCCGATCGGAGCGAGATATACGTCCCTTTCGTCATCTATCAACAGACCACCTTCAAAGTATTGAATCAAACGGCCACGATCGCGCATTACCTCGCTGACAGGCTGGCCGAGATAAAAGTGTCCTTCATGCGCCTGATACCAGGTAGAGAAGGCTCCCCGGACCGTAGGTCCCGTACCCTTGAAGTACAGCCCGTTGGTTGCAAGGCACGGGCAGTGATCCGGGCATCTGGCGCCACCCGGCGCCAAGCCGTGCTGCGACGGTATCCACCTCCAGACGAACGGCGGCTGTCCCACCGGAGGAGATCGCGGTCAGCATCGAGGAGCAGATCGTGAATCGGCATGAGCCGCACGATCGGCTCGTCTGGCCAAAGGAACTCGGGATGGTATTGGAACACACCCCGCTCGAATGCCTGGCTGTAGTAGCCGTTCGGAGCGGCAAACGGTTCGGAGATCGGGAAGCCGTAGATTGCTGCGCCTCCATTCGCTCGCCAGTAATCAAGGAATGTTCCGCGGAGCGTGTGACCAGTCTGCGGAATGTAGACGTGCAACTCCGATTGTCCAATGTCCGGCGGAAGCTCCACTCCGTCGAGCATCTCTAGCTCACTGTGTGCCGCGGCTCGATTGGTGCGGCTTCGGATGACTGACGCACCCGCGGCAGCTGTGGCCAAGCCACGCAGCAGTGCTCGCCTCGTCAACCGTTCGCTCGGTTGAGGACCGCCTGTCTCTTGTGAAGAAATCGGGCAGCAGCAAGAAACTGACATGAGCATCTTCTCCTCTGTGAAAACCGGCCTGCCAGGTCTCGACTGCATCCTCTGTTGCACCTGCTGTGCTCCGTATGCCCAGCGTTGGTTCTTCCGATATCTACTACTCAAAGATAGTATCATCGGTTTCGGCCACACGAGCCAATGGCATAGCTACTGTTGGGATCTGTGTCGGCGACGTTGTCTTCCCTACCGAACTCATATCGGACACTGCGCTAGCAACCGGCGTGACGGGGCGCTTTCGCCGTCCGGTGGCGTGGCCACCTGTCCGAGCAGCAGGCAACCATCGCCTGGCGTGAAGATGCATGACGGCAAAAAAGGAGAAGCGCCCAAGACACAAATGCCTAACGATGCGGACGTCCACGAGGCACGTTACCGCTTTGCAACGCGAGAGAGGCGGTGAGGTGTGTAGATGTGATGTAAGCTCGAAGTGTCAATGGGACCAATGAGCCCACGTGCTTGGCTCGTCCCTGGCGCCGTGGTTGCTGGCTCACGGTCACGAACAGATGACAACGGCCCTCACGCTTTCGAGCGCCAGCATTTGTCCGTAACGACCGAGCCACTCCTTTTGCCTCTTCGGGTATACACTAGGCATGGAGGAGCAGGGGGTGACTATCTATGACAGATGGTTGATGCCGGTCTCTCATGTGCGTCCCTGGAAGCGTCTTCTCGGTCGATGCCGTTCCAGGTCTTCCATCTCGCGAAAATACCGATGACGATCGATGTTGGAACCCAGAAGCTGGGGCTACGGGAAAGGACATGGGATCTCAACTGCGGACAGCCAGGTGTCTGCCCTGGCTGCCCTGTGCTCGAGCTTGGCGCATATCTAGGTAAGCTGAAAGTCAGAGGGTCGCGCTTGGTGTTCCCGTCCCGGAAAAGGAGCCTGCTTACGTGTGGCCTAAGCGACGTGATGATGAGGTGATTGATCGTCTGCTAGGCGATCTTGAGGCGCCGATTATGCGCCTTATGTGGGAGAGGCCCGCAGCGACCGTCCGTGACATCTTCAATGAGCTCAATGCCCGAGGCCGCACGGTTGCCTACACGACCGTGATGACGGTGATGTCACGGCTGGCGACGAAGGGCTTGCTGAGCCGGGAGCGTGTTGGCAAGCACCACGTTTACCGGGCAACGACAACTCGCGAGGGCTTCCTTCGCCAGGTGGCTACCCGGCGAGTCCAGGAACTGGTTGATGAGTTCGGCGATCTCGCCATAGCACGGTTTGTGGCAGAAATCAAACACCTTACGCCGGAGCATCGTCGTCAGCTTGAGTTGCTCGCGGACGATGAAGCGAGTTGATTCGGCGCCGATGCTACCGTCACCCGATCACGTCGTTATCCGCTTCGTGCTTGTGGTTCTTGCCATCATCGGGCTTCTCGGCAGCCTGCTTGTAGGTCTGCTCCGGCTCATGTCCTCAAGGGTGGCTGGGTCGAGTCTCCGCTCTGTCCGCTGCCTGATTACCCCAGTTTCTTCGCTTGACATCGCGCTGCACTCGACCACAGCGATGATCGCAATAGCATGCGTTTTTGTTGTTTTTTCTGGTTTTCGAGCCTTTCGTCGCGAATGGATCCTGTCGGCCGATCTCCGCTGGGCGACACGGGCTGCACGCCTCTTGCCAAGCCCGAGAGTCGCCCATGTTGCCCGAGTCTCTGGAACCGCTGGCCACATAGATATCATTGATGCGCAGCGCCCATTTGCCTTCGTCCATGGATGGTTGAGCCCCCGAATCTGCCTTTCAACAGCGCTGATTGCGCGGCTCACCGATGAGGAGCTGGCGGCCGTTCTCTTCCACGAGGATTGGCATTGCCGCCACCGGGATCCTCTGCGGTTGCTTCTCGTGCGAACGCTTGTCGCACCATTTGTTCATTGCCGCTCGTTCGGCGCCTTGCCTACGAGGTTTATCTGGCAACGGAGATTGCCGCCGATCGCTATGCCATCGAACAGATGCGACACAGACGCTGGTTGGCTAGTGCTCTCTTGAAAACGATTGATATCGCGGGGCCGCAGCTGCCTTCCCTGACTATGCTGAGGCACGCATCCTTGCGCTCAGCGGGGATGGCGCGGCGCGTCAGGCTGATCGCTCTGTGGGACGCGCGGCAGCCGCTCTCCTCGTATTCGAGGTAGCGCTCGCCGCAATAGCTAGCACCTGGGGTGACGTTCCGGTTGCCAGCCTTACTGCGATAGTCCACCCAATCTGCTGACCTAGCATCGCTGGCAGTAATGCAACCCCGATAAACTCAACAGTCGTGGACGCCGCTAGGAGCAAGCACAGCCCTCACATGCCAGCCTGGCAGCCGCATGGTCTCCGTGCACCACTCACGGTTCCTGGCACCGAGAGCGAACGTGATGCGTGAGCAGGTGGCTGCTCCGGCGTTTGCCGGTTCAACCACGTCGGAGACCGGTGTTGTGGAGCGTTATAAGGTTCCGTTTGGATGCCATGAAGATCAGACGCCGAGCGCGTCTTTCACTTTTTCGAAAAAGCCGCGATGCGTGGGCTGGGGCGTTTCGTCCCCAAAAGTTTGAGCAAGGCGCTCGACAAGCTCCCGCTGCTCGTCCGTGAGATGCTTGGGGATGATGACATGGACCGTCACGATTTGGTCGCCGCGCTCCCCACCACGCATGTCCGGCACGCCTTTGCCGCGCAGGCGGAATTGTTGACCCGACTGCGTACCGGCTGGCAACTTGAAGGCGACTGGGCCGTCGAGCGTCTCGATCTCGATCTCGTCCCCAAGGATTGCCTGCGTGACGTTGACGCCAATCTGCAGGTGGATGGTCTTGCCTTGCCGCGTGAAGTGCGGATGTGGCTTGATGCGGACTTTCACATACAGGTTCCCTGGCTGCCCGCCTTCGGGCGAGGCTTCACCCTGCCCAGTAAGCCGGAGCGTCGCACTTTCGTCAATCCCGGCCGGAATAGTGACGGTGATTGTGCGGGTTGTGCTCACGCGGCCACGTCCACGACAGCGCGGGCATGGGTCAGTTATCTGCACCCCTTCTCCGCGGCACGTCGGGCAGGTCGTTGCGGTCATAAACTGCCCGAGAATGGTCTGCTGGACGCGCCGCACCTCACCCGTACCGCCGCAGGTAGGGCAGGCGGGTGGTGTTTGCCCGTTCCGCATCCGGGTGCCGTGGCAGTCCTCGCAGGTTTCGAGCCGGGTAATCTCGACGTCCTTCTCCGTGCCGAAGACCGCTTCCTCGAACGATAGATCAATCGTGATTTGGAGATCTTGTCCACGTGCTGGTGTGGTACGCCGCCTGGTCGAGGTCGCTGCGCCAAAAAAGCTCTCAAAGAGATCGCTAAACGGCGATGCCCCAAAGCCAAACGGATCGCCGCCCATGCCTCCCATCCCGCCCATGCCGTTGGCAGCATGCCCAAAGCGGTCATAGGCGGCGCGGCGCTCCGGGTCGGAAAGCACCTCGTAGGCCTCGTTGATCTCTTTGAATCGCTCTTCGGCGCCGTCGCTGCGGTTGACATCGGGATGATATTCCCGCGCCAGCCGGCGATACGCGCGTCGCAATTCCTCGGCGGTCGCATTGCGACTCACGCCGAGTACCTCATAATAGTCGCGCTTCTGCGTCATCGTTGGCGGAGCACCTAGGTGTGTCGATCGAACAGCTTGGCGTCGCTGCGGAGCCCAATGCGCTGGGCGAAAGGCTCACTGCTAAGACTATCGCTAGTGAAGTATAGCCGTGTCTGCTTCACCGTCAAGGGG
>JBHOQQ010000162.1:0-6046 GCA_042408955.1 Thermomicrobiales bacterium | reverse complement strand
GGGATCTTTGCGAGCGTCTGTCACCTGGCGCGGGGTGGAGCAGCGGCAGCTCGTTGGGCTCATAACCCAAAGGTCGGAGGTTCGAATCCTCCCCCCGCCACCAGCGAACTGGCCCGGGGCCTGCAGGCCCCGGGCCTTTTGGTGTTTAACGTACCCCTTCCTGGCGCTGCTAGAACAGCGTCAATTGGGTGGTCGGTTCCTGCTGACGTGCCTGCTCAAGATCGGTGCGCATGCTGAGGGGCGGAAACATTCGGCCGAACTCGGCTTCCGATGGGAAGAGCGCGCGAAATCGCGCCGCCGTCTCATGCAAACGCCGTAGAAGATAGCCGAGATTCTCGTCCCCAGCATACTCGTCGCGCACGGCAAGCTCCCCATCCTGGCGCTCATAGATTTCAAGTCTGTCTCCACCACGAGGCGAAATGCCAAGCCGCTGCGTCAGGCGCTTCAGGCGCGGCTGCACCTTCACCGTCTCCTCGTTCATCAATGCCCATTGCAAAAATTCCGAGAGATCAAGTTGACGCTGTCGGATGCGTTCCCCAAGCTGGAAGTAGGCTTCGCGGGCAGCTTCAGGCTTGCCTTCGAGAAAGGCACGCGCTGCAGTGTCAATGAAGGCCCGGAAGCATGGCTCCATGCGCCGGCTACGCAGGGCGCTCCCTTTCAAGATGACGCGCCCGTCGTAGGTGAGGAGCGCATAGGTCTTGATTTTCAGTGACAGCATTGCCCGGAAGCGACCATCGTGGCTCAGGCGTATGCCGGGTGGCAAGGTCTGACCCAGGTGGTCAACATAGACGCGCTCAGCGCTCTCGTCCTCAACCCCTGGTGGCGGAACGAAGTACACCCCGTCGGTATCGACCTCGATCGGTCGCGCGCCGGTAGCCCGCAACTGCTCAACAATCTGCTTGATGATGCGCTGCCCGGCGAGCGTAACCTTCTCTGCCGCGGCATAGTCATTGAACAGGCCAGAACCGAATCCGAGATAGCCATAAAACGAGTTAATGAGTACTTTGAAGCTCGATTGCAGCCCCTCCCACATCGCTCGCTCGGCGCCGCTGGTTTCCCGGCTTCTGGCCTTGGCCTCAAGGCGTCGCCGTGTCAGCTCCTCAAGCATGGGAAGATAGGCACCAAGGGTATCCCGGGATGAGGTAATACGCTCGGAGAGCATGATGGACGGATACAGGCTCTCCACGTCGCACTTCACAATCGGAGAGAACACACCGACCTCAAGCAGATCGGCGTAGCCGCCGGCATAAGGTCGTGGCGGCTGAGCCTCCGGAATACTGTGCTTGCTCAGGACGTAGGCACGAATCATCAAATCGTTGATCTTGCCGCCAGGGCCGCCGGTCGCCACGCTTTGCAACCCTCGTGGCAGCAATTGCGTCTGATAGAACTCTGTCGGTAGAGCCAAGCGAGATAACGTATCCACATCCCGAACGTCATCGAGCGCGTACCGCTTGATACGTTCGGGATCGGTTTGCCACGTTTGGCGAATGAGCTCGCCAGGGATGAATTCCCGCTGCTCCCGAGTCAACCCAAGTGCATCAACCGCGTTTTTCAGGCCATAGCTCGTGAGGCGTCCAGCGGCGTCATAGCGCTGAATTTGCTGGTACGTGTCAACGATGTGCCGGCCGAAGACATGCGCGGGAGTGTATGGAAGAGTGAGCGCTCCGACCTTGAATCGTTGTTGGCCCGCTCCGATTCGCAGCGCAGAGCCGTCGCGGCCCCAGCGCAGCTCCACGCCGGAGCGCGCCGCCCGCGCCGCAAGGAACGGCAAATCGAAATTGAAGAGATTGTGCCCCTCGATCACGTCAGGGTCCCACGCGCGAATAAGCTCTGACGCGCGCTCAAGCAGCTCTGCCTCGAACTCGTCGAGAGTGATCACCGCTTCCCGCCCGTCTGATATCCGCATCGCCACGACGATCACACGGTGATCTGGGTTGTGGGGATCAAATCCCGTAGTCTCGATGTCAAGTTGGAGACGGCGCAATTCCTCGAAGGTCATTCCTTTGAAAAGGGTGCGTCCAGAAAGGATGAGGTACTGCTCTGCAGGTGACCCGGGATCGAGGAAGCGCTCCCCGGCATCACGGGCAGCCCGGGTTGCGTCGGTGAATGCCGGCCAGGATGAGAATCGGACGAGATAGCGATAGCAGTGCTCTCCAGCAAGCGGCTCAATGTCCGGACGAGGATGAAGCGCCTGCCAAGGTTCTGCCCGCATCGCTAGCAGCCATGGCTGGAACGGCACATCGGTTCGTACGGTTGCGTCCCCTTGGCGCTGAAAGATCGCGATGCGGTCATGCCCACTAAGCTCGACGGCGACCAAGCGAGGCGTTGGGTCTGTCCCATAGAGCAATTCGGTGGTGCTGAGCCGTGTGCGCGGAGCGTTGGCTTGCATGGTCATAAGGGTACCATCGTTGCCGCGATTGCTGCGCGCGACTCAGGACGATTTGGGGATTCCCATGCTGCTTAAGCGAATCGCCCATTCTGGTGACATGCCAGAGTGCCTAGCGGCGGATTCGTCGTGACCTCCGTACTATTGTCGGTACCCTCCGCCGTTCCTATCATCGCGGCTAGGTACGGATCAACCGCGGACGTGATCCTCATCGCGGGGCGCGGGTTGTCGTCCCGTGTGTGGCATCGCTGTGCCATGCGACGCGAACCGGCGAGGAAAACCAGTCCCGGAGTTCCGGGACGAGGGCCAGCGGAGGGGTCAAGAGATGAAGAAAGGTGGCAACAAGCTCTTCTTAGTCGCCGGGGTCGCGCTGGCGGCAGTCGCAATCGTGCTGCTTGGCACGAGCATGATGAACAGCAAGGGCAAGGCAAACTCGACTCAGCAGCCCAGTGCGACGAAGGTGACGGTGGTCGAAGCGGCTGTCGATGTGCCGGCGCATCAGCTTCTCGCCCCCGAAGACTTGATCGAGGTGCAGGTGCCCGAAACGGAGGTCTCGCCGGACGCCGTTCGCTCGAAGAGTGAAGTCGTGGGATTGGCGTACCGCGTGCCACTCGTGAAGGGGCAGCGATTGCTTCTGTCTCAGGTCGAGCAGCCAGGGCTGCGCAATGACATCCAGCCTGGAAAGCGCGCCGTTTCGCTCCCGGTCAATCAGGTGAATCTCCTATCCGGCCTGATCCAGGATGGGGATTACGTCGATGTCATCTTTGATGCGCGCATCAATCTCGTTCGCTTGCTGCCGACGAATCTCGCCATTACGCCAGAAGATGAGGCGGCCTACAAGTTCGAATCGGGATCTGGCTCGAGCAACTCCGATTCGGGTAGCTCGGATTCGGGTGATTCCGGCAATGGGGATCAGCAGAACCAGCAGGAAAACACGTCGTCGATCGGCTGGATTCCGCCTCAAGTTGACCTGCCAAATCATCCATTCACTGGCGATCCCGGCTCCCAATTCATCATTCGCGACGATGTCGGAGAGAATCAGCAGCTTGAGCCGGTTGCAAAAATCCTCGTCCAAGACGCGCGGGTGTTGCGCGTGGTGCGGCCGGGTGAGACCTTTACGGCCAGCGGTACACGTGCCGAGCCGGCAGCCGGTGAGATCGGTGTTGCCCCTGCGGATAACGAGCAACCTGGTTACCTGATCCTGGAAGTCACGCCACAGCAAGCCGAAGTACTCGCGTTCATTGATGATCCCCATCACCAGGTTCGGGTTGTGGTGCGAGGGAAGGACGACCATCAGACGGTGTCCACGACTGGCATTACCTTCCAGATTTTGGCGACCGATCCGCAGTGGGCGATGCCGTGGCCGCAGTCACTCACCGCTCCCAAGCAGCAATCCACCAACCGGAACCAGTCAGCAGGCAACGGTGGCGCTGCAGCAACACCAGCGGCAACGCCGGAGAGTAAATCGGACACCTAGGGGGGAGTAGCGCGGGAGGGCCGCTGTGCCCTCCCGCCGGAATGGCGGTTTTGGAGGAACGGGGAGCCAGGGAGCAACCTTGATGGCCGGTTCAGGAAAGATTCGCGTCCTGATCGTCGATGACATTGCCGAGAGCAGGGACAACGTCGCAAAGCTGCTTCGCTTTGAGCCTGACGTTGAAATCGTCGGCATGGCGGACGGCGGAGAGGAGGGCATTGAGCTTGCACTGAAGCTCGAGCCCGATATCGTCTTGATGGACATCAATATGCCGGGCGTTGATGGCATTACCGCGACGCAGCGCATCAATGCCCTCTTGCCCAACACGGCGGTCATCATGATGTCCGTGCAGAATGAACCGGACTATCTTCGCCGGTCGATGCTCGCTGGAGCGCGTGAGTTTCTCGCCAAACCCTTCAGCCTCGACGAACTCGTCGAGAGCATTCGGCACGTTCACCAGCTTGCGCAGTCGAGCCGCAGGGTCATAGCCAATCCCGCGCAAGTGCCGGTTCCCCAAGGGACATCGCGCGGCCACCGCGCCCAGCTCTTCTCTGTCTTTAGCTTGAAGGGGGGTGTTGGCCGCTCCACCGTTGCTATCAACCTCGCAGTTGCCATCCGGAATCAAGCTCCCGACCGGGAAGTCTGTCTCGTGGATGGCAACCTCCTTTATGGAGATGTCGGCGTGATGATGAATATTACCGAAAATAAGACGATCGCCGATATCATCCGGAATTTTCATACATTGGATCGCGATCTGATCAGCGACATTCTGGTTACGCATTCCTCGGGAGTCAAAGTCTTGCTGGCTCCGCCGGATCCGCAGGTCGGAGAGCAAGTGACTACCGAGCACATGCGCCAGATTCTCAATCACCTGCACGCGATGATGGATTACATCATTATCGACACCCGGCCATCGTTCGACGATGTAACCCTGACATTGCTTGATCTTTCGGATCGGATCCTCTTGACGATGACGTTGGAGCTGACGGCCATCAAGGGCGCCAAGCAATATCTGGAGCTTGGCGACCTGCTTGGCTACGACAGCGAGAAGATTCTGCTCTTGCTCAACCGCGCAACAGTGCAAGCGGGCATCCCGATCGCTGATGTCGAAGCGAGCCTGAAAGGGCAACTGATTGCCAAGCTCCCCGATGATCCGATGCTCGTGCTCCGCGCCATCAACGAAGGGGTGCCGTTCATGCAGAGCGCGCCGAACTCGGCGCTTGCGCAGGAGATCGCATCCCTTGCGAGCCACCTGACGCGGCCAGAAGCGGAGGAGGAAGTGGAGGCTCCGACACCCTTGCCTGCCGCTCCCGCTCGGGGATTGAGCCGGTGGATTCGGCCGGCGGCGCGGAAGAAAGCAGGCTAGAGGATTGATGATGAACGACGAGGCGACCTGGACGCACAACGGTCGGCGAAGGAGGTAGAAGACCATGTCGCTGCTCAAGCGTCTCAACAGCGAGACCGCGGCTAGCACCAGCGCGGCGACCAAGCCCATGAGTCCCGGGCCGGGCAGTGCGCCAATTGGCACGGGAGAGTTGTTCAGCCGTGCAACGGCGCCCGTCACCCCAATGCCTTCGACGGCTGATCTCTTTCAGCGAGAGCCAGCGGCGCCACGCCCAACAAGCACGCTTGCCGAGCCAGTTGGTGGCAGCCGGGGCCGGTCGAGCAAACAGGATTCGTTCAACGAGCTGAAGGCGCGCATTCAAAACCGGCTGATCGCGGAACTCGACCCGCGCATGGATCTCGGCAACGCCGAGGAGGTGCGCAAGAGCGTGGAGGAGACCTTCAGCTCGGTGCTGGAGGCTGAGGGGATCACGCTCACCAGGGTCGAGCGACTGCGCTTGTTCGAGGCCATATCAGCGGAGATCCTGGGGTATGGCCCGATCGAGCCGCTGCTCAAGGACCCGACCATCAATGAGATCATGGTCAATGGCCCTAAGCAGGTCTACGTTGAGCGCCAGGGGAAACTGGAGCTAACGGACATCACCTTCCAGGACGACGATCACGTGATGCGGGTCATCGACCGGATCGTGTCGCCGCTTGGACGGCGCATTGACGAGTCGTCGCCAACGGTCGATGCGCGCTTGCCAGACGGATCGCGCGTCAACGCCGTGATCCCGCCGATCGCGTTGAATGGTCCATGCCTAACCATCCGGAAATTCTCCAAGGATCCGCTCACGGTTGAA
>JBHOQQ010000159.1:0-2178 GCA_042408955.1 Thermomicrobiales bacterium | reverse complement strand
AGCCGGCAGTGCGAGGCGGAGCTGCTGACCAGCGAAGCGCTCTCGACGCTTGCTGGGTTCTTTGGGCGTCCGTATCCCAGTTGGAATGTCTATCCCTCCTGGGAACTGGAAGAGGGCTGGCGGGAGCTGCTCGCTGCCCAGCACCACGATAACGACGAATGCGAAGGCCTCAATGGGCACATTGGCCAGCGCTCGTACGAGCGGAGCCGCGGCTTGGCCACGCATGTCGCGTCCCGGACGCTGCAACACTTGGCCGACCGCTCGCCGGGCGATCCCGGGCGCGTCCTGATCCATAATCCCCTCGGCTGGGCGCGGGATGCGGTCGTTTCCGTGCCAGGGCAACAGT
Source organism: Thermomicrobiales bacterium (assembly GCA_042408955.1). Taxonomy (GTDB): domain Bacteria; phylum Chloroflexota; class Chloroflexia; order Thermomicrobiales; family UBA6265; genus CALGSZ01. Next base: position 1,832 of record JBHOQQ010000159.1, on the reverse strand, counting down.
TTCCGATTCACGTCAAAGATTTGCCGCCCTTTGGCTACCGTGTCCTCTCGGGAGCGGAGATTGTTGGCGCGATCGTCCGTTCCCATGAGATAACCGTGGAGGAGAGCGATAACGCGATCACGCTGCGGCGCGGCGATCTGGCGGTGACGGTCGATGGCAAGCGAGGCGTGATCTCCCAAATCCGGTCGGCTGAGTTCCCCGATGGGGCGCTCGATGAGGCGGTCGGCTTCGGCGATGTGCACATGACGCGGGACGGCGCGTTGGAAACCTTTCCGCGCGTCACAATTGCGATCGAGAACGGCGGAAACTGGGGGCCACGTGTCAAGATCATTCGCCAAGGGAGGGACGGCGCCCGCGTCGAGACGGTCGTTGCGCTGACGCTCGACGCCGGGGCAGTCGATGTCCACATCAGCGCGGATGACCTGCCGCGGCCAGATGGACGCATGCACGCCGCCCTGCAGACGGCGATCGCCGTCAATCTCACCTCCTACCGGCTGATCCACGACCATCCTTACGGCCTGAGCGAGATCAAGGCAGAGGGGACGTATCTCCGGAAATATCCGACCGGTGACTGGATGACCTCTCCACAGGTCTTTGAGACGGTTGTTAATCCATTCACGGCCTACAGCCTCCTAGACGTTGACGCGGGCGAGCGCGGGTTGTTGCTGCTGCACGATGGTAGCCAGGCGATGTTCCGCGATGGCCGCGTCGTGCGAACCATCCTCTCGATGTACGACCCGTGGGACGAAGACTATTTCGTGAGTGATGTCGTCGCCAAGTTCCGGCTCATGCCTCACCGTGGCCTGCGCCATGCCGAACGCTGGCGGCTAGCGCAGGAGTTCGAGCGGCCGCCGCGCGTCGCGACAAGTGATAAGCCCGGCGGGGACCTGCCACACATCTTTGGACCGGTCCGGTGCGATGCGCCGGGCGTTGTCGTGACTGCCCTCTACCGAGAGGAGCCGGAGGCCGGTCAGTATCTGGAGCACTATGCGGGAGCGGATATCGCCTATCCAGTCATCCTGCGGCTCGTTGAATTCAACGGTGAGCCGGCAACGGCGCGGCTTACCGTGCCGGGTGCTGTCGCCGCCGCGCGTCGCGCGACGATTCGAGGTGATGCGCTGGCGGAGCTTCCGGTCAAGCCGGCCGTCTTACCGCCCGGTCAGTCTTGGCCGCTGGAGTGGACACAGGTGGAGGTTGAGCTCCGGCCATATGAGATTGCGACCGTCTACCTCGACCCAGTGCTAGCACGCAAGGTGAGCCGGAACCTCGACGAGTACCGCTCCGTCTGGGCGACCGTCCATCGCATCGAGGAGCGCCGGACGCCTGAGCCCTAACATCTCGTCCAGCATCTGCCACTGACGATGAGGTTTGGAAGAGAGGATCTGATGGAAACCGAGCGTCACGCCAGGAAGCGGGACTTTCAGACGACAGCACGCCCGCCGCGCTTCACCAAGGACACTCCGCTTGAGCAGCAGCTTGGGGTCGGAGTACTTGGGCTGTCGGAAGGGAGGACGTTGCTCGTCGCGCTCGACCGCGCCCCTTACGCCCGGGCGGTCGCGGGCTGCGATCTAAGTGAGAAGAAAATCGCGGCTGCCCGGCGCGATTGCCCTGATCTCTTCTACACGACCTCGTACGATGAGCTGCTCGCCCATCCCGACGTGCGGATCGTCGCGATTTATACACCCGATCCGTATCATGGCGAGCACATCGTTCGCGCCTTTGAGGCCGGTAAGGACGTGATCTGCACCAAGCCACTCGTCAACTCCCTCGCGGATGCGCGGCGAATCCTCGAAGCAGGACGGCGAACCGGGCGTAAGCTGCTGGTCGGACAG
>JBHOQQ010000155.1:0-8717 GCA_042408955.1 Thermomicrobiales bacterium | reverse complement strand
TTGTCGCGCAGGCAAGCAGGGTTATGCCAAGCCCGGCAATGGACAGGAAGATCGCGCGCCGGCGGGCACGGCGGTCGCCGTAGTCGAGCATGATGGATCCCGCGCGCGCCTCACAGACGGCAGCCGCAATGGCGAGCAGAATACCCAGGGTGTCCAGCAGATAGGTTGCACTGCGATGCGGGGCGGATGGAGCGAGCGAGGAGCGCAAACCTGCCCCGGTGCCTCCCGCAATAGCAGCAGCAATCATGAGACACAGCCCGATCCGCCGGAGCGTCCTCGGGTTACCCAGGAGCGCGTTCATCGTGGATCTCAATGACGAACGGTGCGCGATCGCAGCGAAGGCGGTTCCTTAGCCTCAGCGATCTGGTGGCCGGGCTGGCGGGCGGGTGTCCGCGCTCTCAATTTCGGCATGACGGCGTTGCCCCGTGACCAGATCGAGCTCCTGCTGAGCCTGTTCCAAGCGCAATCGGACTCGCTGCTCATGCAGTGCCCACATGTCTCGCCGGAGGCTGCTGTCTGCAAGTCGTAGTTCGTCCAACTGGTGCGCGACCGCTCCGATCCGCAAGCCGAGCTCCCGGTACAGCTCGGTGATTTCCTCAATGCGCTCAGACAGGCGCTCGAAGCGTTGCTCCGTGCTCTGGCGAATTTCGACGAACTGTGCATCCACAGATTGCCGCTGATCTTCGAGCCGGTCGACGAGCACCTCATGGCGCTCAACCGCCTGCGTGTGCACGCGCGCCAGATCTTGCTTGATGGCCGCGTCCACGCCGCGCAGCTCTTCGAGCGCCGGATCAACGTGGACGATGGACCGGCGGGTCTCTTCGATCAAATCGAAGGCATGGGTAACATCGGAGCGGAGCTCGTCCAAGCGCGCGCTGATCGCCACGTCAGCCTGGGCCACGTCGGCGATGCGGCGCCGCGCCTCCTGATCCACGATCTTGATCGCGTCCTCGTTCCGGAGGATATCGCGCCGGAGCTGATCGGTCTCTCCCCGGAGATTGTCAATCGAATCGCGGAGTTGGTGCGCAACCACGGCGTTGCGGTCGCCAATCGCCGAGAGATGCTCGATGAGCGCGCGCAGCTCCTCGTAGCGCTTGACATGCTGGCTGCTGTCATCTGTCTTGCGGCGGGACGCCTCGATCAGTTCGTTAACGTGCGCCTGGAGCGAGCGAATCGGGCGAACGGCATCATCGAGCCGCTGCTCCAGATCAGCGATAACCTGCCGCGTCCGATTTTCGTCAAGCGCGCGTGCTTGAGCCGACTGCTGGGCCTCCTGGCGAATCTGATCAAGGATTAGGCGATTCTGGGCGGCAGCTCCCTCATATTGCTTGAGGGCCTCTTCCACGCGGACTTGCCGGCTTGCGAGCTCACGCAATGCCTGGCGCAGCTCGTCAATTTGATTTTGTAGCGTGGCTAGCCGGGCTTCATCGCGCTTGCGCTCATCCTCTTGCCGGTATGGCGGAATACCGAACGTATTCGATCCTGGCGCGCGGCTCGTCATTCGCTGGCATCCCCCTCCTGAGCCACAAGGCTCGTTGCACTGTGTTCATCATACCTGGCCGAGGTTGTGCCATCGAGTTCGCGCACCGTCGCCGCGATGCACCGTCCTAGAGCGGCGACGTCGTACCCTCCTTCAAGGACGGCGACGATCCTCCCACCGCACAGATCGCTGGCGGCGTCGGCAATCAGGCGGGTCATCGCCGCAAATCCTCGCTCCGTGAGGCGCATGCCCCCGAGAGGATCGTGGGCGTGGGCATCATAGCCCGCTGAGATCAGGATCAACTCTGGACGGTAGCGATAGGCGGCGGGAACGATGACCTCATCGACAATGCGGATATAGTCATCGTCGGTACGGCCCGCGGGTAGGGGTATATTGAGTGTGTAGCCATCGCCGTTGCCGATGCCTCGCTCCGAGGCGGCTCCCGTTCCTGGATAGAATGGATATTGATGGATGGAGCAGAACATCACCGCGCTGGAATCGTAAAAAACATCCTGCGTGCCGTTGCCGTGGTGAACATCCCAATCGAAAATCAGCACCCGCTGTAATCCCTGAGAAAGTGCTCGGGCCGCGGCGATCGCGATGTTATTGAACAAGCAGAAGCCCATGCCGCGCTCGGGTGTCGCGTGGTGTCCGGGTGGCCGCACGAGCGCGAAGGCGCGTGGCTCCACGCCGCCGAGCACCGCGTCGACCGCTGCTACTGCGGCCCCGGCTGCCCACAAGGCGACGTCGTACGATTGGGGTGTCACGTAGGTGTCCGCGTCGAGCCAGCCCCCGCCTCGCTCGGCTAAGCGCTCGACCGTTTCGACATACCAGGGGTTATGGACTCGCTCGACGTCGTTCGGATCAGCAGGTGCAAATGGGAGGTGAGGCCGGCCATTGAGCAATCCCTGGCGCGCGAGCTCGGCTTCGATCGCCTGGAGGCGCTCCGGGCGTTCAGGATGGTGGCTCATCCGGTGATCGAGGAATTTGGGAGAGCGCAAGAGAGCGGTTCGCGTCGCTGGCGCTGGTGTGGCATCGATCTGCTTCATAGTGGCGCAGTATAGCCTACACTCCCAGGCTCATGGGCGTGCTGGCACCTCACACTGGCGAGCACTCGAAAGTGCGTTGATCAATTTGGCGGCTCGATGTCGAACAGCTCGTTGTAACGCGAGAGATCGAGCTGGCGGATGACGTCATCCGAATCGGACTTGATGAGCGGGCCGATCTGCTCAAGCCGCACGATCCGGCCATCGTCATCGAGCCAAAGGTCAATCGGGCTTGGAGGAGCCTCCGAGAAGACGCTCTTGGCGGCATCGGCTGGCAGCCGCCGGGGATCGAGCACGCCGGTGATCCGCGTCGCTGGCTTGCCGTTCATCTCTTCAATCCCAACGAACCGTGGCTCGTCGATGGTAGACACGGTCCCTATCAGGAGCGCCGTCGGATTGAGGAGGAGTGTAGCCACGTCGTCCTCGATGGAAAGCTCGTCAGTGATGCCTTTGAAATCTACCCAGACCCGCTGCTGGACGGAAATGACCGACACATCGACGCCGATCGGGCCAAGTTTGGCCTCGACTGCCACCCGTAGCCGGTCTGGGCGCACGACGTCGCCACGAGCCCGCTTCATGTGGAGCCTCGCTCGCCGGACAAGGACGGTCTGCCCTCGCTTATACGTGAGAGCAAAGTGATAAGAGCGCAGCGCGGTCATGACAGCCGCTGCTTGCTGGATGAGTGCGTCGACCGGGCTTGCCTGAGCCAGCGCGGGAGGCCGAAGGCCGTGGGGCATGATGCGGTTGATGGCACAAAGGCCGATCATGCACCCAACCGACCGGCGGCTGAATGTGCGAGCCTGGGAGCGACCGGACGTCATGACGACGCCTCGGGCGTTGAGGCTGGCGGTTCGATGGCGACCGGCTCATCAAACTGCGAGAGGTCTAGGCGGCGGACAATCGGGCCGGTCTCCATCTCTGTCAGTGGCCCGTCGAGTTCCAAGCGAAGCACGCGGCCTCCCTCGTCGATCCAGATGCGGACACGCAGCGGCTGAACACCGGCAAGCTCGGCGATGGGAGTGCCGGCGATCTCTTCGATGCGCTTGATATTGAACGTCCCTTCAATGCGGGTGGTTGGCACGCCATCGATCTTCTCCGTGCCGGCGATTTTCGGGTCTTCAAGCAATTGCACGGCAGCAGTCATGAGCCGGTCGGGATTCAACAGATCAAGCTGAGGCAACTGCTCGCTGGCCGGGTTCGTGACTTCAAGATAGGTTTCCTCTCGCTCCATTGGGTTCGTAACCCAGAGCCGGTCGCCGATGCCGATCACCTTGATGGTAAGGGTCACGAAGGCCGCTTTGGCGGTGAAGGCGGCGCGAAACCGATCCGGCCGCGCCACGTCTCCCTCGACGCTCTGTAGCTCAACCTGCTCGGTGATCATCGTCTTGCCTCGTGGCGTCGTCAACATGAAGTGGAAGGACTGGACGGAGGCCATGCGACGGGCCGCTTGAGCGACGAGAGCCGCGGCATCGTCTTGAGCGTGAGCAGGCACAGGAGAAGTGTGCGTCAGGACCAACGCCGGCACGGTGATGAGGATCCAGGAAGCAACGAGCCTTCGAAGCCATTGACACATGGTGCATCCCCCGCCAAGCTGCGATCAGCACACCATAGTGTAGGACAGTTGGTGGCCGTGTGCGCTTGATGCGAGAGGAGGGAGATTGGTGGCCAAGACAACGCCGGGGCCTCACCCCCAGGTGAGCTTCGACGCGTACGCTGCCGATTACGCGCGGCACCGGAGGGTGCATCCGGGCGTGTTTCAGGCGCTGGTGTCGTCGCTGCGGCCCGAGGCTCGCGTGCTGGATGTCGGCTGCGGAACGGGGAATTATGCAATCGCGATTCGCCATTGCGGCGATGTCTCGGTTTTTGGCATCGATCCTTCCAGGAGCATGCTCGCTCAGGCGGTTGAGCGAGCCGGGGATGTGCACTGGATGTGCGGCCGGGCAGAGGCGCTGCCATTCGCGGCTCAGAGCTTTGACCTGGTCTTCAGCGTGGACGTTGTTCATCACATCGCCGATCGCGCGGCCGCGTTTCGCGAGGCACGGCGCGTGCTGCGCCCAGGGGGATGGTGTTGCACGGTAACGGATTCCGAAGAGGATATCGTCCGGCGTGAGCCGCTCAGCCGGTATTTCCCTACCACCGTGCCGGTGGAACTTGCTCGCTACCCCCGGGTCGCGACGATTGAGCGCGAGCTTGCCATGGTGGGCTTCAACGACGTTCGCCGTGACCATGTCGAGCATCACTACGTCGTGACAGACGTGGAGCCCTTCCGCAGCCGTGTCTTCTCCTCGCTGCGCCTCATCCCGGATGAGCAGGTGGAAGCGGGATTGCGCCGCATGGAGGAGGCCCTGAGCACCGGACCGATTCCTGCCTGCTCGTTGTATACCCTCATCTGGGGGCGAGCGCCGCAGGATGATGAAGCGGGTCACGAGAATCTTACGCCGAAGCCGACACCGGCAGCGACCCCTTAGGAGTGCCCGGCTGGAGCCGGCTGTGTGGAGTCAGGGCTGGGGCCCAGGCGCAGGAATGTTGCCCGCGCCGGTCTGGCAATTCGTCCGGTCATGCATCATCGAAGAAGCAGCGGTCACAACACGATTTCCGGCTGCTCCATCCGGCTGCGCTCTGCTTCGATGATCGCGCAGACCAGGTTGACCGCTTTTTCGATGCGTTCAAACTCGTTGAACACAAGATAATCGAATTCGTAGGCACGCCGCAGTTCACGCTCGGCCGCGAGGAACCGGCGCATAAGCTCTTCTGGATCGTCGGTCTTGCGGGTTTGCAGTTGCTTTAGAAGCTGGGCCATCGACTCCGGAGCGATGAAGATAAATGTGGCGCTCCGCGTGATCTGGCGGATGTGCTCTGCACCCTGCACATCCACCTTGACAATGACATCCTGTCCGCGAGCAAGCGCGTGACGCACCGGGCTCTTTGGCACGCCGTACCAGTGCCCATAGACGCGAGCGTACTCGAGAAAGTCACCGGCTTCCACGCGGGCGGCAAAGGTGTCCGGATCGAGAAAGATGTAATCGACACCGTCGATTTCACCAGGGCGGCGAGGGCGTGTTGTTGCAGTGACCGCGAAGTGTACCTCAGGATAGACATCGCGGAGGCGGGAAACGACAGCGTCCTTGCCGACGCCAGAGGGACCGGAGATAACGAAGAGCCGCGGCCGGCGCCGCGCACGGAGATCAGCGAGGAAGAGGTCCCCGCTCTCACTGCTGGGATCAAAAGGATGTATCACCGTATGATCCCATCCGTCATACGCCGCCGGCTCCACGACCTTGGAGTCCGGAGCAGAAGGATCAACTGCCGTGCCGTACGTGTTTGATGTGCTGACCATTGCCGCGCTCGCGGACGAGATGACCGAGCTTCTCCTCGACGGCCGGGTGCAGCGGACCGGCCTCCTCGATCCCTGGTCGATTGGAATCGAGGTCTACGCGGGTCGGCAGCGGCGGTATCTCGTCGCCAGTGTGGATGCCCAGCAACCGGCAGTTTACCTTTCCGATCGCGAACCCGCCTTCGATAGCGCGCTCGTCACGCCGTTTTCGCTGCTCCTCAGGAAACACGTGCGCGGCGGCCGTGTCATCGGCATCGAGCAGCCGCCGCTTGAGCGTGTCCTTCGCTTCAGTATAGCCAAATGGCCGCCGCGGGCGCGAGGCGCCGTTGGCGAGCAGCGGGATGAGCCCGTGCCTGATGCTTCCGTCCCAAGCGCTGAGGCTGATGATGCGGACGAGGATGACAGCGTTGCGCCGGTGTACACCCATCTTGTCATCGAGATCATGGGGCGGCACAGCAATATCATCCTCGTTGATGATGCGGGTCAGATTTTGGACAGCATCAAGCGCGTCACCCCGAGAATGAGCAGGGTCCGCCCCATCTTGCCGAAGCTACCGTATGAGCCTCCGCCCCCGATCGACAAGCCTGACCCGCGCTGGATTACCGCTCGCGATCTGGGCATCATGCTCGCCAGTGAACCGCCAGACGCGGATCTCGCAACGACGTTGATGCGCCAACTCCGCGCCATCAGCCCGATAATGGCTCGGGAAATTGTGTTCCGCGCGGTGGGACGGACGGAGGTCGCGCTGGGGGAGTTGCCAGCAGGCATCGAGACTCGGCTCGCCAGGGAAATCCGCCACCTGCTCGAACCGCTGTTGACGTCCGCCTGGCAGCCGCGCCTGTATCGCGACGCGGACCAGGCGATTGTGGCGTTCGCGCCCATTCCGTTGCTTCATCTGCGCGAGCAGCTTCACGAGGAGGAGGTGCCATCGGTCTCGCGCGCGGCCGAATTGGCCCTCATTGGAACGCAGGCACCCGCGCGGCATTCGCAGCGCCGGGAGCGGCTGGCCTCGTCCGTCCGAGCAGCCCAGGAGCGTTTGCTGGCCCGGCTGGCATCGCTGAGGGAAGCTCAGGAGGGAGCCGCGGCTGCTGAGCGGTACAGGCGATGGGGAGAACTCATTTTCGCCTATTTATGGAGCATTGCGCCTGGCCAGGTGTCGCTCGAGGTTGACGGGGAAGTGATCCCGCTCGATCCCCGCCTCTCGGCGAAGGAAAATGCTCAGGCCTATTTCGAGCGATACAGAAAAGCTCGCGGAGCAAGCGAGCAAGTTCCGGCGCTGATCGAGCAAACCGAGCACGAGCTCGCCTACATTGAACAGCTCCTGACGCTGATCGAACAGGCCGAGCGATTCGACGACTTGGAGGCACTCGAAGCGGAGTGGCAAGCCTACCAGCCGGGCGTGGGAGAGCGTGAGGCACAGGCGGCGCAGCGCCGGCTCCGGAACCGGCGGCCGCGTCCCGTTTTGGATATTCGCGGGAACCAAGTCTTTGTTGGGCGTAGTGGCAAGGAGAACGAAGCGCTGACGTTCGACATCGCGGGTCCGGACGATACCTGGCTCCATGCGAGAGGCGTGCCTGGCTCGCACGTCATCATTCGCTGGCGCGACTCCAGCGGAGATGAGGACGAAGAGGTCATCGCGGCAGCGGCGGCGCTGGCCGCCTACTACAGCGCCGCGCGAGGGAGCGGCAGCGTCGACGTTGATGTGACACGTCGCCGGTATGTGCGCAAGATCAAGGGAGCCGGGCCGGGCATGGTGACCTACCGCAACGAGCGAACGATCGCCATTCGGCCGCTGAGCGAGGAAGCGCTCGCGAGGAATGTGGCGGGTGGAGCCGGCCGTTAGCTCACCCGTCCCTCTTTATGTGCGCGGCGATAGCCGACCTTGGCGAAAATGATGCCAAGCTCATAGAGCAAGTAAATGGGAGCGGCAACAAAGAGCATGTTAAAGGGATCGGGAGTCGGCGTAATGATCGCAGCCGCTATCAGGACGACTACCATCGCGTACCGTCGCGATTTTGCCATACGTTGCGGACTGACGATATTGATGCGCGAGAGGAGGAACATCAGGATGGGTAACTCAAATGCCGCGCCCATGCCGAGGGTCACCTGAAGATAGAAGCTAAATATACTATTCGCTGGGGGAGAATAGTCAAACGTATCGGACATGAATGACGAAAGAAATGCAAATGCGCGTGGTATTGCTAAGAAAAATGCAAAAGCAGCTCCCGCTAGGAAGAACACAACAACAAAAGGCAGGGAACCGTAAATCAGCCTCTTTTCCTTGCGTGTAAGACCCGGCGCGATAAAGGCAAACGCTTGGTAGAAGATTAGCGGCATCGCGATGGAGATCGCGATATACAGCGCAATCTTAAAATAGGTAGTGATCGGCTCAGTCGCTTCTATGACTTGAAACTGCCTGACATTTGCTGTCCGACGCACTAGCTCGAGAGCAGGCTTGGCCAAAATAAGCCCAATAATGAACGCGGCGCCGATGCCCATGCACGTCTTGACGATGCGCGAGCGCAGCTCTTCGAGGTGCTCGGCAAGCGTCATCTCCTCGAAGACATCTTCATATGGCTCGTCGGTCTTCGGAAGCTTGGGAAGGGGGATGCGGAATTTGGGAATGCGAATTGCACGGGCCATGGTGCTCTCTCCTCATCAGGAAACGGAGCCGCGGATGCTGCTCAGTCGCTCTTGATCGTCGCTGGTCTCGGCTTTGCCGTCATTGCGGGGCCTTAGCCAAACGATCCCGGGCTCCGCCACAACCTGATGGCAAACGCAAAGGATGGTGCCTTCGCGCTTGTTTGCCGAGTGCACATGGCAGCGCACCACCTGTTTGGTGCTCGGCAGCGGACAT
>JBHOQQ010000152.1:0-51501 GCA_042408955.1 Thermomicrobiales bacterium | reverse complement strand
GCGCGAGCTTCCACACCAGGGCGTGCTCCCGCGCCCCACCACCGACAACCAGAATTTTCATCCCCATCGTGCTCTCTCCCTCGTCCTCCGTCAATGTTCACACCAGATGATACGCGCTCATCATGAAGATGCTGAAGTCTGCTTGTGCCGGGCCAGCGCCGATCTGTTTGACATGAGGTGATGCATGATCTGCATATCCTTACCTGTGCAAGGCTCTATCGCCTTCCTGCGTTCTATTCGCCCGCGCTGTGCTTGATCAATGTCCTCGAGGCGGTCTGCGCCCAGGGGCAGGGGCTACCGCGAGCCTCCTTCGACGCCAAGCTGGTGAAGGTGCCGAGGATCACCCCCTGGCCGCCGCAGGCGGGAGGGGCACCATCCTGATCGATCCCCCGGCGTAGAAACGTCGGCGCCACGTCGCCTTCTTCCCGCTCTCTGCCGTGCAATGTGGCGGCAACGTACAATTCCCGCAGCAGCCTGGGCACGCAAGGAAGCCAAGTGATGCATCCGGGGGCATTAATGGAGCGGCGCTTTGTTTCGGCGGTCGCCTTTCCCGAGCAGGACGACGCGACGCCAGCCTGGTGGTTCATCTTTCACGGCAACGAGGTCGCGATACGAACTCAGGCGGATGATCCTTCAACGGTCGTGCCGCTCATGCCACTCCGCCCAGACGCGCAAGAGCACGGCCTGCAGGTCGTCCGGCGCCATTTTCTGGGTCACCTCGCGGGCACGCCATGCGTCGCAGCAGAAATATCTCCCGATGTTCCATTGCCACCAGAGTTTACCTGCTGCGGATTGCGCGCCTTGTATGGACGGGTAAGCGACGATCTCTTCGTTGTAGCCGGCCGCGCCGCGCAGATTATCGAGTGGGACCGGACGCACCAGTACTGCGGACGGTGTGGGGCGCCTACGGAGGCCGCGCCAGCGGAGCGCGCCAAGCTGTGCCCTCGCTGCGGGCTGCTCAGCTTCCCTCGCCTTTCGCCCGCCATTATCGTGCTTGTGGAGCGGGGAGACGAAATCCTGCTGGCGCGGAGCCCCCACTTTGCCGAGGGGATGTACAGCACCCTCGCCGGGTTTGTCGAACCAGGGGAATCGCTGGAAGAGGCTGTCTACCGGGAGGTTCTGGAAGAGACCGGGATCGCGGTTACGGGATTGCAGTATTTCGGTAGTCAGCCGTGGCCGTTTCCCCACTCGCTGATGATCGGCTTCACTGCCCACTATGCGGGCGGTGAGATCACCATCGACAGGAACGAGATTGAAGACGCGCGGTGGTTCACCGCCTATACCTTGCCCCGCGTGCCGCAAAAGCTCAGCATCGCCCGCCGGCTGATCGACGCCTTTGTCGCCCGGTATCGCGAACCGCTCGATCAACCGTAAGCTGCTGTGTCTGCCTGTTGCCCGATCGCGAAATACGGAGACAGGAGAGATCCCTCGCTGCGCTCGGGATGACGGTGGTACGCTCTGGCAAACCAGGCTGGCTGGCGGTGACGCACAAGTCCCCTCGCTGCACACTCCCGCGCTCCCGCCAACGAGACGACGGTGCCACCATCAGTTCCTCCAAGGCAGGCTCCTTTCCGTCATTCCGGGCGCAGCACCGCCATTTCGAGGTCTGTCCTCGCTGTCATCCCTTGGCTACGCCTCGGGATCTCTCATCGCCATCTTGACCCACACCGCAGCGCGCACCCTGACGTACCGAGGAGCAGCCTCTCACCCGATCTGCTCGATGCAAGCCCGCGCCCGTTCCAACAATACCTGCCGCTCCCGGAGGTTCTGGGTGAGCGATGCTGCCCGCGCAAACTCCGCACGCGCTTCCTCGAAACGGCCAAGCTTGTAGAGCAGATCGCCACGCACGCTGGGCAGAAGATGATAGTCGCGCAGCGACGGCTCCGCGGTCAGCCCTTCGACGATTTCCAAGCCAGCTCGGGGGCCGAAGGCCATGGCGACCGCTACCGCCCGGTTGAGTTCCACCACCGGCGATGGCGCCACCTGGGCGAGTGCCTCGTAGAGCGTGGCGATCTGCCCCCAGTCAGTTTCGTCTGCGGTGCGCGCCCGGGCATGACACGCAGCGATCGCCGCCTGGAGGCCATAGGGGCCGAGCGTGCCGCCAAGCTCCTGAGCCCGCGCGAGTGCCCGGAGACCCCGCCGGATGAGCAGGTGATCCCAGCGGGCCCGGTTCTGATCAAGCAGGAGGACCGGCTCACCCGACGGGTCGGTCCGGGCACGCAGACGCGAGGCGTGCAGCTCCATTAGGGCGAGCAGCCCGTGCACCTCCGGCTCCCGCGGCATGAGCTCGGCGAGGATGCGGCCCAGCCGGAGCGCTTCGTTGCAGAGCTCGGGCCGCACCCACCGCTCTCCCGCAGTCGCGGCGTAGCCTTCATTGAAGATGAGATAGACGACCTGTAGCACCGAAGACAAACGTGCGTCTCGATCCGGGCCTTGGGGCACCTCGAACGGAACCTTCGCTGCGGCCAGGGTTCGCTTCGCCCGCACGATGCGCTGAGCCAGCGTTGCCTCTGGAACGAGGAACGCGCGGGCGATCTCCGCGGTGGTGAGTCCTCCAACCAGGCGGAGGGTGAGCGCCACCCGTGCCTCGGGAGAGAGCGAGGGATGGCAAGCGGTAAAGATGAGGCGCAGCAGGTCATCGCCGATGTCGTCGTCCACGTCCGCCTCTAAATCTGGCGTGGCGAGCTCCTGCTCACGTTGCAGGTGCCTGCCAAGCTGCTCTTGTTTGTTGTGGAGCCGCGCGTTCCGGCGAAAGAGGTCGATCGCCCGGTGCTTGGCAGTGGCCATCAGCCAGGCACCCGGCTTGTCCGGGATACCCGATTGTGGCCACTGCTCAAGGGCTGCCACCAGCGCATCCTGCGCCAGGTCCTCTGCCACGCCGACATCCTGGACGATCCGCATGAGACCGGCAATGAGCCGTGCCGACTCAATTCTCCAGACGGCATCGATGGCGCGACGGACGTCATCTGGCATGGCAGACATTGGCTCAGGACCTACCTTTCGCGGATGCAACGTTTCTAGGAACCCCGACCTTCGACGCCGCCCAAGCTCTCACCTTTGGTGCTGCTGCTACGACTTTCGTCGGCGCTCGACCTCCTGGCGCAGGCGCTCCTCTTGAGCACGTAGCTCGGGCGAAAGCACGGCGGCAAAATCGGCTGTCTCGAAGATTGGGCGAATCTCTACTTCCGCGCCTCCATCAAAGGGAGCCCGCTTGAGCCATTCGACCGCCTCATCTATCGAGCGGACCTCCCAGATCCAAAAGCCGGCAACGAGCTCTTTGGTTTCGGCGAACGGCCCATCGAGCACGGTGCGCTTACTTCCCTCGAACCGCACCCGCTTCCCCTTGGAGCTCGGGTGCAACCCATCACCTGCCAGCATGATGCCAGCCTTCACAAGCTCCTCGTTGTATTTCCCCATCTCGATGAAGGCCTGCTCGCTTGGCATGACGCCCGCTTCGGACTCCTCATTCGCCTTCACCAGGACCATGACCCTCACATCAAGCTCCTTTCCGGTAGATTCTGGCGAGCATCCGAGCTTCCCACTCGGCTGGAGAAGCTGTGCTCATCTCTTACGACGAATAAGCGTGGGCGAAATCGACATCTCCATGACCGTTGCGTACTTGGTACTTGGCACAATCGAGCCCACAGTCTCGCTAGCACAGAACGGGCCACCGAAAGCCAATGTGTTCCCACGAGCGGCCCGCCGGCTCGCCGCGAAGACAGGATGACTCCCTGGCAAGGCAACGCTAGCTCAATCAACCTAGGCCATCAATCGTCTAAGCTGATCCAGACACCAAGGCGCTTTTTGTGAGCAGCCACAGCCACTCGCATGGCTACCGCGCGTCCAGTGGCGCCTCAGCAGCAATCTCCGCGAGGGGCACGGCGCGCCCCTCGGCAGCGGAGCGGTAGGCCGAGAAGACGATTTGCAGCGTTTTCAGGTTGTCTGCTCCGTTCGTCAGCGGCTCGCCCCCAGTCTGAATCGCCTCCATCAACGACGCCATCGGTCCGGCAAAAGCGTCGGGAATCCACCAGGTGCTAAGCGTCGCCTCGTGCCACTGGCGCGGCTCGGCATTCGGCTGGTAGCTGAGCGTATCCACACGCCCCGTCGGGTAATCATAGAGGAGCCCCAGGGTTCCCTTGATGATCCCACCTGTGCCGAGGAAGCGGAAGATGGCAAAAGCGTCGTCGCTCCAGTTGTGGTGATTGACATCGACGACGGTGATCAGCTTGCTGGCATATTCGAGAACGGTGACGGTGCGTGTCTCACCTGTTTCCGGCTGCCCGGGGAACTGGCCGTGGATTGAGGTGACGCGAACCGGATCGCCAAAGAGGTAACGCAAGCTGTCCTGATAATGGATCGAGTGATACATGATCTCCAAGCGCGGCGATTCGGCCATCCAAGGCCACATGTGCCACGGTGTGCGGACACTTACCTCGATCCGGGCATCGGCTGGCTCGCCGAGCGCGCCCTGCTCGATCAGTTGGCAAGACACGCGGATGCCCGCATCCCACCGCATCTGCTGGTTGACAGCGAGCTTGAGCCCGGCACGGCGCGCGGCCTGGACCAGCCGCACCGCGTCGCGATACTCACTCGCCAGCGGCTTCTGGCAAAGCACATGCTTGCCAGCCACGATGGCCTGCTCAGCGACCCGCACCTGGTCCCACGGGGTAATGGCGATGTCAACAATCTGAACATCCGGGTCCGCGAGTAGCTCCTCCAGCGATCTCGCCACACGCGGAATCCCGTGGTCGCGCGCCGTCTTTTCGGCAGCTTCCCGCCGCTGATCGTAACAGGTGACAACGCGCAAGCCATGAGCGCGGTATGCGGGGAGGTGCGCGTAATTGACGATGCCGCCACAGCCAACGATCCCAATACCGTAATCATGCTTGGGCGGCAGCGTGATCCGGTCATCAATCTCGTATCCCGCCAGATTCATGTACTCACCTCTTTGCTCACACGTCTTACAGCCGGATGGCCGCCGCTTCTCGTTGGGCTTGCCGCAGGATGTCCTCGGTAGGCTCATCCGTCAGAATCGCCCGCTGCACCGCTTGATCAATCACGTGGACCAGGCGCGGCAGATGCCGCGAGCGCGGGAGCGCGCGGGTCGCGCGGTGCAGTTCGGCAAGGCGGTGGTAGAACGGGATCACCGCATTGACCTCCGGATCCGCCCATGTCGAGAGCCGGCAGCCAATGCCCCCTTCGAGAGTCGTGAGCTTATCCATTACCGGCGAAGCGCAGTGGCGGAGGAAGGCGTAAGCAATGTCCTGATGCTGGCTCCCGGACCCAATGCAGAGCAGCCAGTAGACGATCAAGGAGGTGCTTTGCCCACCCTCTCCTGCTGGCACGGGCGCCACGCCAACCTTGCCTTTGACCGGGCAACCAGGTTGCTCACAAACAGCGGCGAAGCCGAACCAGTTGACCATCATGGCGACGGAGCCGGCCGCAAAGCGCTCGCCACTCTTGACGGAATCGATCTTGGTCAGTCCGGGCGGCGTGACAGAGCGGTCGTTGACAAGCCGCCGGTAGAAATCCAGCGCCGCTCGCGCCTGCGGCGTATCGAGGGTTGGCGTGCCCGTGGCGTCGGTGAGCTCACCGCCGCGCGTCCAAAGCTGCAAACAGAAGTCGTAGACCGTGTTGTGACCGTCGGGGAAGGCCGCGAAGATCGTACCGTAGAGCCCCTGCTCCGGGCGGGTGAAGAACCGGGCGACCCGCTCAAACTGCTGCCAGGTGGTAGGCACGGCCAGTGGCTCGCCATAGCGTTCGGCATACGCTGCCTGCTCGGCCGGGTCCTCGAAGAGGTCCCGGCGGTAGATGAGACACTCGGGGCCATCGTGGTAGGGAAGGCCGTAGATCGCCGCGCCAATCTGCTGAACTTGCGTCAA
This sequence comes from Thermomicrobiales bacterium, assembly GCA_042408955.1. Taxonomy (GTDB): domain Bacteria; phylum Chloroflexota; class Chloroflexia; order Thermomicrobiales; family UBA6265; genus CALGSZ01. The sequence continues at coordinate 45,619 of JBHOQQ010000152.1, read as the reverse complement.
GACCGGTGCCCAGCCCGCTGGGTAATCCGGCACTGGATTTGCGGCCATGAGCGGAGCGAGGTTCAGCAGCGCACCACGGTCGACCGCCTCGGCAAGCCAGTCGGTAACGACAAATGCGACATCCCATGTACCGTTTTTCAATCCATCTTGGGTAAACAGCGTGTCGTACAGGGGGTTCAGATCGAGCGGAACGGCATCGAGCGGAAAGTCGCAGCCGGTAGTTGCGCAGAAGTCAGCGTATTGCTTTCGTATGGCCGATTCAAAAGGTCCGAATTTCCGGATCGCGATGCGGAACGGCGTTGACATGGCCCCAGATCCTTCCTAGCACGTGAACGCGGACGACGCGCGTCACAGGCCGAACTCCTCGATGATCTCGGCAGTGTTCTCGCCAATCTTCGGGGCACCTCGCGATGCCGTGAGAATGCCGCCATCAATGCGGATCGGACAGCGCGTAGTGAGCAACGATGCACCGTTGGCCCGGTGCACCTCCTGAACCATCGCCAGCACCTTGAAGCCATCATGAGCACGGAGCTTGCGCCAGTCGAACACGTCGGCGCACCAGACGTCGGCTGGCTCCAAGATGGACAGCCAGTGGGCGGTGCTCCGCGTCGCCAGATGAGCGGCCAGGATGCGCTTGATCGTGTCTCGCTCATCAAACCAGCTCTTTGGATCGGAAAACGCAAGCAGCGGTTGGCAATCGAGGAGCTCGCCAAGGCGGGGAATAGGTGTCATGGCGATGGCGAGGTAGCCATCAGCAGTGCGGTAGATCCCGTACGGAGCGGCCAGGTAGGCATGGGCATTGGTGATCGCGCTGCGCCGGGGAAGTTGCCCGCCATCGTTCAGATGTGTCGTCAGCACTTCGAACTGAAAATCGAGCACCGATTCCAACAGACTCGCCTCAACAAGCCCCCCAAGGCCAGTGACACCGCGACGAACCAGGCACGCCAAAATCCCCTGAGCCAGGTGGGCACCAGCGAACATATCGGCGACGGCAAGGCCCATCGGCACCGGGCCTTGGTCGGCGTCACCACTCAGCCAGGTCAGGCCCGAGAGCGACTGCGCAAGCAAGTCCTGGCCAGGCTTATCGCGCCAGGGACCGCGATCGCCGTACCCAGTGATTGTCGCGTAAACCAAACGGGGATTAATCTGGCGGACGGTGTCATAATCGAGCCCAAGCCGCTCGATCACGCCGGGGCGGAAGTTCTGGATGAGAACATCAGCACGCGCGATCAGGCGCTTGACGCGCGCCAAATCGTCCGGGTTCTTGAGATCGGCGGCGAAGCTCTCTTTATTGCGATTGATCGAATGGAAAAGCGTGCTGTCGCCATCAAGCTCAAGATTCGAGATATACAGGCGGCGGCACAGGTCGCCAGTATCGGGTCGCTCAACCTTGATAACCCGCGCGCCCAGATCGGCGAGGCGCAAGGCACAGGCAGGCCCCGCGAGAAACTGGCTGAAATCCAGGACCAGGATCCCGGCAAGTGGACGCTGATCAGGTGGGAGCGGGCACGGAGGCGTTTCCATCGGCAACCTTATCCATCAACCATCAACGCGAGAGGCGCCGGTCAGCGTCATTCCCGCCGCCAGGGCACGCCAAGCACCGCGCCTGGCTCGCTGGCAGCTTCACAGCGCTATCCGAGTGCGCTAGCATGTTCGTAGGCAAATCATGCATTCGTGGGTGAACGATGTCAAGCAAAGCAGAGGCCCGATCGGGCACGAACGGCAAGGCAGCCACGTCACCGGCGTACTACGTCCCAGCTTTGGAAAAGGGATTGGATATTTTAGAATGCCTGGCCGACCAGGGTGTGCCAATGACCCAGGCGCAATTGGCGCGTACCCTCGGGCGCGGCGCCAGCGAGCTCTTCCGGATCCTGACCACACTTGAGCGGCGGGGTTACATCGTGCGGGATCCTGAATCCGGAGCGTACGGGCTGACGCTGCGGCTGTTCGAGCTGGCGCATGCGCATTCGCCGTATGAGGGATTGGTGCGCGCGGCCACCCGGCCGATGCGCGAGCTCACGACCGAAATCCGGGAATCGTGTCACATCAGCGTCATTCATCGTGGGCGGTGCCTGGTGCTCGCCGAGGAGCCGAGCCCGGCGAGAGTGCGCATCTCCGTCGAGGTGGGCAGCACCATCGCCCTGCACCAGGCGGCTTCCGGGCGTTTGCTTCTGGCCGCGCTGGATCCGTCACGCCGCCAAGGCCTTTTCGAGAGTGATCCTGACCTCGCCCAGCTGCCGGCATCCCAGCGTCAAGCTCTGGAGATGCGGCTTCAGCGCATCCGCGAGCGAGGCTACGAAGACGCGCGCGGCGACACCGTGGAGGGAGTCAGCGACGTGGCCGTCCTCATTGGGGAGCTGGATGCACCATTGCATGCGGCGCTGACGGTCACGGCGCTTCCTCGCGACCACGCGGCGTTTGTCCAGACCGTCTTGCCCCCGCTCCGGCATTGCGCGGACGCTATCGCGCGTGCTGCCGGCCTCGGGCACCGGCAATCGTCACCGGGAGCTTAGGAGGATCAAGCGTGTTCGAAGAGCGCTATTTTGAGGACTACGAGATCGGCGCCCAGCGCAAAACCCTGGGGAGGACGATTACCGAGGCAGATATCGTGATCCACGCTGGCCAGACGGGCGACTTCTACCCGCATCACATGGACGCGGAGTGGTGCAAGACCCAGGAGTTTGGCCAGCGCGTCGCCCATGGCACGTTGATTTTTAGCGTCGCAGTCGGGATGACCGCGGGCGCGGTCAACACCAGGGCCTTTTCCTATGGCTACGACCGGCTCCGCTTCATTAAACCGGTCTTCATCGGCGATACGATCACGGTCACGGTCACCATTTCCGAGAAGCGGGAGCACAAGCGGCCCGGGTATGGCATCGTCGTTGAGCATTGCGAGGTGACCAATCAGCGCGGCGAGACGGTGCTGGTCTGCGACCACTTGCTGATGGTCGAGCGGCGGCAGCCGGTAAGCAGCGAGGCGCTGAGCTAGGGGCTGGGGAGCCATCAGCCGTCAGCCGTCAGGGGTCAGGCATCAGCCGGCAGCCGATAGGACGCGATGCATCCCACCCGTCCCGCGAGATTCGCCCGACGGCAGCGCGCGGACTCGGAGCGCGGAGCTAAAGACCCCGCGCTAAGCATACAAAGCCGGCTAAAGCCGGCTGGTCTTGCGTCTTGCCACGACCCGTGCCGATTGCAGCCCCCTTCAGGGGGCTTTGTCGGTGGAGCGCGGGGTCTTTAGCCCCGCGCTCCCGTCCCACGCGACGGCCGCCATCGGCCGTCAGCCGTCGGGTATCCGCGAGTTCCGGCGCCTGACAGGTGGACGCGATGAGTCGCGCCCCTCCATGTCCGAAGGCTGACGGTGATGGCCGAGACGAAGGTCTGTCCCTACAGCCTTTCGGCTACCGGCTATCGGCTGAAAGCCGACACCTGACGGCTGATAGCTCACAACTCGAAGCTCGAAGCTGGTAGCTCGGAGCTCGAACCTTCCCCAGCCCCTAGCCCCTAACCTCTAGCCCCTAGATCGCCAGGCGTAGCTGCGCGACGCCCTGTGTCGCCCTGACAGCAGATGCTCCTGGCGCGGCATCTTCACAGTCTTGCTCCCGGTCGCGATCCCCGAAGCCATAGCGGGCCCGGATCGCATCCACGCGAGCCTCGATCATCCGTGCATAGGCTGCCGGGGCACTAATCCCCGGATACGCCCGCGCGTAGCGCGCCAAAAGCTCGGGATACTCACGCTGAAGAAACGCGAAGTAATGCTCCTTCACCAGGGGCGCAAGCCGCAACACTTCGGTATGTAATGAGATTGCCCCATGCGCTGAGGCGGCCGCCGCAACCGCCTCGATCGACGCCACTGAATCCGTAATGCCAGGCAGAACGGGAGCGAGCATCACCCCGCAGGGCACACCTGCCGCGGCAAGCCGGGCAAGCACGGACAGCCGCTTGGCGGGCGGTGGCGTTCCTGGCTCGATCTGTCGCCAGAGCGTGGGATCAAGCGTCGTCACGGTCAGGTACACCCGAACGCGCGTCCACTTTGCCAAGTCGGCCAGCGCATCGAGATCACGGATAATCAGCGTTGATTTCGTCACAATACTCAGCGGGTTGCGAAACTCTCGGAGGATTTCTAGTGCGCGGCGCGTCAGCCGGAGCTGCCCCTCGACTGGCTGGTAGGGATCGGTCGCCGTGCCGATCGCGACCGCTTCGCCGCGCCAGGAGGGACGGGCAAGTTCCTGCCGCAGCACGTCGGGGAGATTGACCTTGGCAAAAATCTTCGTCTCAAAATCCTCGTCGGCGTTCAGCCCGAAGTACGCATGGGTCACGCGAGCATAGCAATAGTGGCACGCGTGCGTGCACCCGCGGTAGGGGTTCAACGACCAGCGGAACGGCATCCCGCTGACGCGGTTGAGCGCAGATTTGCACGTGATGGGTATGATCTGCACCTGGCTCATGACCCGCAGAATAGATCATGTGTTCGCATTACGCAAGATCTGAAAATGACCGGATCGGAGCCACGAGCCTAGTACTCCAGCTTGACCGCGCGCTCCTCTGTCGATCATGATGAGCGCATGCCGTGCAGAGCGCTTTTCCTCCATAGCGCACTGACGGCTGAAGGCTATGCGTTCATCGCCGGCTCCGGAGACCTCCAGATGTCACCCGATGATCGGTTGACAACCGCCGTTTTTCAGGGACGCACACTCCCCATTTCTCCTACCGACGTTGCCCAGTTCGTCCGGCTCGACCAATGCCGCCGGTTCCTGCGCCTTCGCCTGCACGAGCGCCTGGACGGTCTCCGGTTCCTTCGGGAGTACGATGTCGCTCCGCAAGAAATCCCGCCGCTGCTGACCCGCGCGGGCGCGGCCTTCGAGCGCCGGGTGACGGACGAGGTGCGCCAGCGCTTCCGAGTGCACGATTTCGCCGCCGAGGCGCTTCCTCCCCGCGAGCGCCAGCCGAACAACGATCAGGTCATTGCCATCGCCCAATCCCTCCCTCCTGGTGAAGTGATTGTCCTACTTCAGCCACGTCTCCAGGCAGAGATCGCTGGCTGGCTCATGACTGGTGATGTCGATCTCCTCCGCATGGAGCGAGATGACCGTGGCACGCTACGCACCCTGATCGCCGATATGAAAAGCTCGACGACTGCCAAGGTCGAGCACCGCCTCCAGGTCGCCTTTTACCGCTACATTCTCGATCAGGTCCTGGACGAGGCAGACATCACGCGCGCGCCAACCGAGATGGCCATCCTCTACCGGGGAGAAGCCGCGGCGATCACGAGCATGAACAGCCCGGTCCCCACCGGCGCTGGCGAGCGCCCGGCTGAGGTGGCCGGCCAATTCCTTGAGGCCGAGCGTTTGTTTGGCACCACGAGCGCCCTGCTTGAGCGCGTGCCCGATCCCGAGGCGTATCTCAACGCGGTCAGCGAGCTGGTTACCGGAGAGCGCTCGCTCGCGCGCCGCGTAATCAGCACGGCATTCGCCGAGCTGCCGTTCCACCTGACGTATAAATGCGATGGCTGTCTCTACAACGAATTCTGCCTGAAGTGGTGCGCCGAGCGGGACGACCTGTCGCTCATTCCCCACCTCGCCGACAACGAGAAGGCGGCCCTGCGGCGAGCCGGGATCACCACCACCCGCGCCGTTGCGACACTCAAGGAGCCTCCACCCGGCGCACGGGAAGAGGAAGGGCTTGTTCCCTCGCCGGGCAATGCCGAACTGATCTCTAAGCTCGCCACGACCTGGCCGGTTGGTCCGCGCTTGGACGAGATCATCTACCGCGCCCGCCGTTATCGCAAGTTCAAGGGCGATCCATTCCAACCACCCTTGACGATTCCCAGCAAGGGCTACGGCTCATTGCCGTACTGCGACGCGGCGCACAACCCGAATCTCGTTCGCGTCTATCTCGACGCCCAGCATGATTACCTCACCAACCGCGTCTATCTGCTCGGTGCGCTCGTCGCTGGCGCGGAGGGTGGCCAAGCAGTCCCGCACCGTCGCCGGAGCATCGTCTGCCTGACGGATGGCCCGCCGGACGACGTCCGCGAAGAGGCGCTCTTCGTCGAGTGGGTCGAACAGACGATCCGCGCGATCGTGGAACTCGCAGCTCCGGACGAGCAAGGCCAGCCGAACGCGCCGGTGCACCTGATCTTTTATGACCGGTACGACCAGCGTTGCTTGCTGGAGGGGCTTGGCCGCCATTCAGAGACAGTCTTTGGCGCAACGCCGCTTTACGATTTTGTGACGCAGCTCGCCGCGTTCGATTCTCCCGTGGTCAGCTTCCTGATCGATGAGATCCGGGAGCGCAAAAACTACCCGATGGTCTGCCAGTCGCTCCAGGCGGTCTCTACCTTCCTCGGCTTTGACTGGAAGCCATTCCGGGAGATCTTCCGCGAGCGCTTCTTTGATTATGTTGGGCGGTTCCCCGACGAGAAGCTCCCCGTGGGTGATCAGACGCCGTGGTACACCCGGCGCGCCCGCTTCTCCAGCCAGATTCCTCTTGAATACGCGTACGCGGCGTGGGGAGACCTCGAAGCACCACCGCCTGGGGAGAAGGATCCCTTTGCGCCGTACCGGCAGGCCACTCCCGCGCTGCTCAAAGAACTCCAGGCCCGCCGCCTCGAGGCGATGGAGCATATCGCCCGCGACTTCCGTGGCAACGACCAAACACAAAAGACGGCTTTCCACCTGCCGAATCTGGCGCGATTCCTGGAGCAGAAGCCGACCCTGGCCGACGCGCTGGACGAGTTCGTCACGATTGAGCGGCACGCCGAGCTCGCCCAATGGAAAACCGCGCGGCACGCGGAGCCGGAGCGCCGCGTGCTGAGCGGCGATACGCTGATCGGGCGTTACGACGAGGCCGATCAGTCCCCGGAGACGCTGGCCCAGCTGGCCGAATACGAGAAGCGGCGCCAGCGCGAGGAGGAGTATCGCGCGCGCTTTCGCGCCGAAAATCCAGATGCCGAGCGAATCCAATTGTCGCGCGAGCAGCGCAAAGCGTGCGAGCGCTCGCTGGAGGGTATCACGATTCGCTTGCGCCTCGATCCAGCCGCTCTCCCCTGCGACCTGACCGAGGCGCTCTTGCTGACCACCATTCGCGATGGCGACCCGGTGGTCATCATGCCGCGATGGACGGTGGATGAGCGCTTGCCGCCGGAGGAACAGAAGCGGTTTACTCCGACGCCAAAGCAGTTGCTCTACGGCATGCGCGCAACGCTCCTACGGATTGACAAGAAGGAGGACGCGGAGGGCCGCGTGGCTGCCGCCTGGGCCATGCTCGCATTACGTGATGGGCCACGGCAGTCTTTGGGGAATGGTTACGTCTTTCGCTGCGTCCCGCGACCGCTCGTCTCCGGTGACTACTACACGATTGATCCAGATCCCAATAGCTTCTACGACTATTGGTGCAAGAAGGTCACGGAGGGACTCAAGGCCGGCGGCGAGAACACGCTGCTTCGCCGGCTCCAAAATCCTGGTGCTGCCCTGGCGCCGTGGCCACTTGCCGCGGCAGAGGCACAGGCCCGCTTCCTCGCGGCTTTGGACGCGCTCCACCGGGCTGGCGCGCTCCACGATTTCGAGCAAAGTAAGCGCGAGTACATTGCCGGGCACGGCGACACGCCGGCACTCCTGGTGCAGGGTCCGCCCGGCACCGGCAAGAGCTATACCACCGCCTTCGCGCTGTTTGCCCGCATTCAGGGCGCGATGGCCGCCGGGCTGCCTTTCCGGGCCATTGTCTCGTGCAAGACGCATTCGGCGACCAATGTCCTGGTCAAGAACGTCGTCGAAGTGCAGGAGAAGCTCAAAACACTCTTTCGCCGGCATCGGGACCTGGTCAAGCACCTGGTGGACGAGCGGATTTTCGACGTCCCGATCTACCGCTACCACTCAAAGGGCGAGTCGCCTCATGGAGCCATTGTGCTCCGTGCCAAGGAGGACGATCCGGACAAGACACCGGCAGCAGACCGGTTCATCCAGCAGCAGTGGGCGATCCTCGGCGCGACGCCCGGAGGCGTCTACAAGCTAATCACGGACAAGTGGGGGAGCGACCGCCTCTTTGGGCACCTGCTTGCCGATTGCCTGGTGCTCGATGAGGCATCACAAATGAACCTGCCGGAGGCAATCATGGCGGCGCTGCCGCTCAAGCCGGACGGCCGCCTCATCGTCGTCGGCGACCATCGCCAGATGCCACCGATCGTGCAACACGACTGGCTGACCGAGCCGCGCCGCACCTTCAAGACGTTCCGCTCCTATGAATCGCTCTTCCTGACGCTGCGCGACCAAACGCCCCCGCCACCAATGATTCAGTTTGCGCGCAGCTTCCGACTCCATGCCGATCTGGCGGAATTCCTCCGCCAGGAGATCTACCACCTCGATAACATCGCCTATCACTCGCTGAAGATGGATGTGCTGCCGCGCCGCACGCACGACGACCCGTTCGTCGCCGCGGTGCTGAAGCCGGACCATCCGCTGGTCGTCATCGTCCACGACGAGGAAGGAAGCCAAGTACGCAATCTCTTCGAGCGCGATCTCCTCGCGCCGGTGCTGGCCGCCTTATCGGACGACGCGCTCTATGAGGATGAGGGCCAGACCGAAGGCTACGGCGTGGTCGTGCCGCACCGGGCGCAGCGCGCCTCACTCAAGGAGATGATCGATCGTGCCTCGCGACAGCATCCAGCCTCCCGCATCACGCGTCTGGCCACCGTCGATACCGTCGAGCGCTTCCAGGGAGACGAGCGCACGGTGATCGTCGTTAGCGCGACGGAGAGCGACCCGGAATATCTGGTTGCCAGCAGCGAGTTCCTGCTCGATCCGCGACGGCTGACGGTCGCGCTGAGCCGGGCCAAGCGAAAGCTTATCCTGGTCGCCGCCCGGTCGGTTTTCGACATCTTCAGCAACGACGAGGACACGTTCGTCAACGCGCAGTTGTGGAAAAATCTGCTACGCAGGACGTGCACCACGCTCCTCTGGCAAGGGGAGCGCTGCGGCCACTGCGTCGAGGTATGGGGGAATAGAGGGGCTGGGGATTAGGCAGGGGTCAGGGGTCGGTGGGGGGCTAGGGGCTGGGGCTGGGGCTGGGGGCTGGAGAAGCTTCGAGCTCCGAGCTTCCAGCTTCGAGCTTCGAGTTGTGAGCTTTCAGCCGTCCGGGGTCAGGCAATGGCCGATAGCTACTGGTTGATAGGGGCGCGGTTCATCGCGCTCGGCTATCGGCCGCAAACACGAAGTTCAAAGCTCGTAGCTTTCCTGACTCCTGACCCCTGACTCCCGACCCCCTCCCTAACCCCCGACGTACGCGCAAGAGGACAGCGTGAATGACGACAAGGCATCCTTTGACGTTTGGCATCGTCTGTGGGCAGCGTGCCCCGTGGCCAGAGTTAGTGCGCCGCATCACCACCGTCGAGCGGCTGGGCTTTGATGTCTTCAGTGTTGTTGATCACTTCTATGGGCTGTTCGACGTCATGGAACCGACGCACGAGGCGTACACCGCGCTGGCCGCGCTCACCCCGCATACCACGCGTATCCGGCTCGGCGTGATGGTGGCTGGCAATACGTACCGGAATCCGGCCTTCCTGCTCAAACAGGCGGTGACGATTGATCACGCTTCCGGCGGGCGCGTCGAGTTCGGTGTCGGCGCGGGATGGGTCGAGCGGGAGCACGAGGCGTACGGCTGGGACTATCCGCCAGCACGGGAGCGTGTCGAGCGCTTCGCGGAGGCACTGGAGATTTGGGACCTGCTCCAGCGCTGCGAGCGCACCACCTACGAGGGACGCTACTACCAGCTCCTTGACGCGCCCTTCGAGCCAAAGCCGGTGCATGGGCGGCTGCCGCTGTTGATTGGCGCGAGCGGACCACGCATGCTGCGTTTGACCGCGCGCTGGGCCGACAATTGGAACGCGCGCGGCACTCCCGAGGAAGCGGGCGCGGCCAACCGGCAGCTTGATGCCTACTGCGCTGAGATTGGCCGGGACCCCGCTAGCATCGTTCGCTCGATCAGCCCGTCGCTAAACTTCCTCGCCTCGGTTGATGACTTCGTGCGATGTGTCGAGGCCTACCGCCGGGAGGGGTTCACCGATTTTCGCATTCCCTGGCCGCGCAAGCCGGAGGAGGAGCCGGTGTTGGAGCAGGTCGCGCGCGAGGTCATCCCAGCGCTGCGCTCGACATGACCCCTGCCACCAGACCGGCGAGGCGAGAGCGCGCCAACCGGTAGGACAGGCGCTTCATCCGCCATCGCCCTACCAGAGATGGCGAGGAGCCACTCTTGATGGGCAGGCTTCAGCACCGATGTGAAGAAGCCAGGTGCAATGGTGGGGTCACCACGTCTGGCGCCTGACATGCCCTGTACTACAATGGTGATCAATGCCGCCCGCTGGCCGGCATGTTGCCCCGCCCTGTTGTGATCGCGTGTTGCGGTGCGCCAGGGAACGACGCGATGCTGTCAACCTGATCACAAGGAGCTGCACCATGACGCACCAGCCTCGGGAGGCATCGTCCTCTGCTGCCCGCGAGCCAGCCTACCGGAACGTCACCGATCTGGTGCATGCTCGGCTGCAGGAGCGCCTCTCCCGCCGGGAACTCATCGAGCGCGCTCGCGATCTTGGTCTGGCTGCGCCTGTCATTGGGCTGATGCTGCACCTGACCGGCGATAGCGCTGCTGCCGCACCGGATCACGCCATCCGCGAGGCGATCGCCCGGATCAAGCGTGAGCTTCCGCGGCAGCCCGTGCCAGCGACGAAACGCACCACGCCACGGGGAGAGCTGGTGCGGGGAGGCACGCTCGTCGCAGGCACCGTGGGGAAGATCGACACCTTGACCCCCTATGTCGCCAATCTTTACGGGCAATCGTTCGACGTGCTGTCGGGGATCATGGAGGGGCTGCTCGCGATCGACAGCAAGCAGCGCCTTCGCCCAGCGCTGGCCCGGCGCTTCGAGGTTTCCGACGATGGGCTTGTCTACACCTTTCACCTGCGACAAGAGGTGATATTCCATAACGGGGACCGCTTCACCGCGCAGGATGTCGTCAAGACCTGGGAAATGATCGTGAATCAGGACCTGCCCGCTTGGTCCCGGTTAGGTTGGGAGAAAATCAAGGACATTTCGGTTCCCGATTCCCAGACGATCGTCGTCACGACCACAGAGATCTACGCCCCGTTTCTGGCAAACATTGCGGCTGGAGCGTTCAACAACGGCGTCATCAGCCCCGTGCGTCAGCTCAAGAAGGCGCCCGAGCGCTTCGTCCGCGAGTTCAGCCGTCGCCCGGTCGGTACGGGGCCGCTGCGCTTCGTGGAGAACGACGGGGATGTCGTGGTATTGGAGCGCTTTCGCGATTATTGGGGATCACCCACCAAGCTGAGCCGGGTCGTCGTGCGGCTCTTTCCCGATCACGACGCGCAGCTTGCAGCGTTGCGCCAGGGGGAAATCCAGATTGCTGGCCGGTTAGGGACGCCGAGCCACAACGTGCTACCCGAAGCGCTAGCCATCGACGGGATAACCGTCCAGGAATTCCCTGGGCTCACCTGGGGACACCTCGATCTCAAGCACATTAGCTTCTTGCGGGAAACTCCGGTCCGGCAGGCGCTCGACTACGCAACCCCGAAGGAGCGCATCGTCAAGGAGATTCTTGGGGGGCGAGGCATCCCCGCGTTTGCCGATCAGTCGCCAGGTTCCTGGGTCTATCACCCGCGCCTTAAGCCGCGTCCCTACGACCTGCAAAAGGCGCGCTCGCTCCTGTACCGAGCGGGGTTGCGCGCCGGCGCGGATGGCGTGCGCCAGCGCGATGGGGAACGATTGGCGATCGAGTTGTGGGGCGAGGCTTCTGATCCGCAAGCGCCCCAGATCCTCAACCTCATCGCGGAAAGCTGGCGACAGATCGGCGTGGCAACGACGGTCAAGCTAGCGCCGGCCGCCACGTTGTGGGGACCAACCGGTTATCAGTTCACCGACCGCATGACCGCGGGATATTACCGGTGGTCCAATTTCAACGATCCTGATGACATGTTTTACTGGCATTCCTCGCAAATTCCGACCAGCCCTACCGGTCCTGGCGGCAATCTGCCAGCCTACTTCTATTCCTACAATTTTCAGAAGCGGATTGACGATCTGACCGCTCGCGCGGCGGCTGAAACAGACACGGAGCGGCGCAAGGAACTTTACTGGGAGATTCAAGAGCTTCTCCACAAGGAAGTGCCGGTTATCTTCCTCTTTTGGGACAAGGGCTATGCCGCGGCGGCGAACACCGTGGGCGGCTTCTGGCCAAGCGCCTTCACCTACCTGCTCTGGAACGTGAAGGACTGGTATCTCACGGCGCAGGACGAAAGCTCACGGCTACGCGGATCTCTCGCCTGACGCATCTCCCCTATCGCACAGCCACCTTTGCGCTGCCCAGCGCCTGCGATTCGAGAATTGCCAGCGCCAGCGCCACCGCCTTGCGTGCTTCCTCTGGCGGCGATTGCGTCGGCGCACCCGTTTCCAGCGAAGCGATCAGGTCCGCCACGGCCGCCTGCATGCCAGCGCGAGTCGCCCGCGGCACGACCGGTTGGGTGATCCTGCCGCCCTCCCCTGGCGCGACCAGCCTTGCCCCGGCATCGTCCACCAGCAGTCGCCCCTTCGCGCCGATCAGCGTCACGCTGACCTCCGCGACTCCCTGCTTCATCCCGCTGAGGAAGGCACGCACGCCATTGCGAAAGCCGACATACGCATTTACCCCCGGCTCCAACGACGGATCGCGCCCGCCATCCCCCCGGTACGCCGTGCCGTACTCCTCAAACCCTGGCTCCACTTCACCGATCACCCACTCTGGATCGGACTCCGCGAAATAGCAGAGGAGATCGAGCATGTGACTATGGTTGCGGAAGAGCATCGCCCGCGGCCCGCCGAGATGCGCCAGGATCGTCACCAGCGGTCCGATGCTGCCTGCTCGGAGGGCTTCGCGCGCTGCGACGTACTGCGGCTGCCAGCGGCGCGTGTGGTTCACGGTCATCGCCACCTTGCGCTCCCGAACAGCAGCCAAGATGCGGTCGGCATCCTCCAAGCTTGTCGCTAGCGGCTTCTCGCCAAAGACCGCCTTCACCCCAGCGGCAACACCCGTCAAGATCACATCGGTGTGCAGGTGATCGGGTGTGACCACGCTGAGGATGTCGATCCGCTCCCGGTCCAGCATTTCCCGGTAGTCAGCATAGGTGCGCAGGCCGGGCCAGCGCTCACGCCAGCGCGCCACGAACGCCTCACAAGCGGCGGGATTGATGTCACATCCAGCCACGACCTCCACTCCAGGCGTCGCGGCATAGGCGGCGGCATGGCTGAACGGCGGAGAGGTGCCGAGGACTGGGTGCGTCGCTGGCTCGGGAGGGTCCGTGGCGATCCAGCTCAGCCCCACAATGCCAGCGCGATAGATGGTCATGGCCGCGTTCCTTCCTCAGACAGCGCCGTGCGCTAACGCTGCGCCGTTTCGACCGATGCCTCTGCCGTTGGCACCTCACCATCCGATGGCGCCACGTTTGGGATCATGGCGAGGGAGAGGTGGCCGAAGAGCTCTGGATGCGTCGCGACGTACACCCGGATCGCCGCTGGATAGAGGATGCGCTCGGCGGTAAATACCCGCGCCGCGAGCGTCTCAACCGTATCGTCTGGCCAGACCGGCACACGCGCCTGCATTACGATCGGCCCGGTGTCATAGCCCTCGTCCACGACGTGGACCGTTGCGCCCGATTCCTTTGCGCCGCTGGCTAGGACGGCAGCATGGACGCGATCACCGTAGAACCCTTGGCCCGCTGGGCCACCGGGCAGCAGCGCTGGGTGGATGTTCAAGATGCGCCCTTGCCATTCCGGCCGGACGATCAGGCGACGCAGAAACCCGGCCAAGATGATCAGGTCAGGGTGAAACGGCGCGATCGTGGCGGCGATCGCCTGCGCGTAAGCATCATCGCTCGCTACATCCCGGCGGCGCACGGCGAACTGCGGAATGCCGGCGTTTGCGGCGATCTGCAGCCCCCGCACGCCAGGCACCGAGCTCACTACGACTGCCACACGGGCGACGAGCTCCCCCTTGGCGATAACCCGCAGCAAATTCTCGAGTGTGCGGCCGCTACCAGAAAGGAGGACAGCCAGCGTAAGAGGACGGTTTGGCTCTCTGCCGCTCTTGGGAGTCATGCTCGTCTGTGCTATCACCCTGGTTGATGCTCCGGCACCGGGGCTCACCCGAGCCCGCTGGGGCATTCTACCCGGAGCGCGCCGGACGCACGCTGATGGGGTCACGCATCATGCATGAGCGCCAAACCGCGACCAGCCGGACGCAACGCGCAATGCCCAGGTGGCCGGGTATGCTGCTGGTGCTTTTGCTGGTCGTCGCAGGTGCGCAGGCAATCCATGTGACCCGGCAAGAGGGATGCGGCTTCCCAGCGCAGGCGACGCCGGAGGCGTCAACCCGGTCTGATCCACCGCGGCTGATCCTCCTCCAGCGGCGGACAACCGATATCCACACCGGGCGCCTTCCCTATCTCCTTGAAGCACGCGATCATATCGACAACCTGCCGTTCGATGGATTCGTCGTCAATATCCCCGCCTCATGGGATCTCATGAAAGGATTGCCGATTGCCAAGGCAGAGATCGACGCCTGGCTTGCGCCACTCAAGGGCCAATTCCGGCGAGTGAATCACAATTTTGTTGAGGTCATGATCGACGATCCGGGAGATGTCTTCGATGACCGGGCCTGGGCGATCACGGTCGAGAACTGGCGGCGCCTGGCCGCTTCGGCGCGTGACGCTGGTTTTGCCGGCATCTTTTTCGACAACGAGGAGTATAAGCGCCGCTGGCTCGACTACCCGGAAGATTATCCAGGCACCAAGCGCTCATTGGAGGAATACCGAGAGCAAACGCGCTTGCGCGGCCGGCAGATCATGCAGGCGATCGTCGCTGAGTTTCCGGAGATCACGCTATTGGTCTACCACGGCCCGTATCTCGCCGAGCCGAAGACGCCGCCAGAGGTTATCGCCCGGCAAGCAGGCGAGCCGGATGGCACCGATCTCGGCGGCCCGCTCTTCGTCGGTTTCCTAGAAGGGTTAGGGCCACGCGCGACGCTTGTCGATGGTGGAGAAGTTTATGCCTATCGTACCATGGAGGATTTTGCTCGCTCGTACGCCTGGCGCAAATACGGCCTGCCCTCACCGGAAACCGATAGCGCCATCATTCCTGAGCGCCTGCGAGCGATCTGGCCAGAGCGGATCAGCATCGCCTTCGGCGTTCACAATCTCCCGTTTCCTGAGGATCTCACGATGACGCCAGCGATTATGAGCACCACCTTAGAGAATGCGCTACGCACGGCCGATGACTACGTCTGGCTCTTTACCGACGGTGGAAATTGGCTGCTGCTTGGGGGCATGCCCTCGTGCTGGTACCAAGCGGTGCGAAGTGCCCGAGCCGCCGCCGGCTTGCCGGAGCCGGGGAGCGCATCACCGATCGCCAACCAGGATCATTTATGGGCGCCAGAATCTCCCGGCGCCGGTGCCGCGCTCGCACAGCGGTTGGTCCCGCGCAAGCGGCAGGCCGCGCGGTCACGTGCGCCTCGCACCAAGCGATGGCGCCTCAATCAGCCACGCATCATCCGGGCTGGTAACGCGTCCAGCCCCCAATCGCGCCATGCTCCTCAAGCCGCGTGGCCGCCTCTCCCCCAACAAACTCGACTTTCGCCTCGCTCGCGAGCGCCTGCTCGACGATCGCAGCGCGCAGATCGTCGATTGGGACTACCTCGGTCTCACAGACCGGGCACGGCCCGGTCCCGGCGACTAAGCGTCCGCACGCTGGACAACGCCCGCCTGGCCCCGTGATCGCGCTGGTCAGGAACAGCCGGTCGACCCGGCGCTCCCACAGGGCGGCCAGCGTCGGCTCCAATCCCAGCACCACCTGCCCGTTAAGATTGTCCAGCAGGCGGGTAACCTCAGCGAGCTCCTGTTGCCGCTCAGCAGCTTCGGCCGCCTT
The DNA here is from genome assembly GCA_042408955.1 of Thermomicrobiales bacterium. Classification (GTDB taxonomy): domain Bacteria; phylum Chloroflexota; class Chloroflexia; order Thermomicrobiales; family UBA6265; genus CALGSZ01. The sequence continues at coordinate 29,666 of JBHOQQ010000152.1, read as the reverse complement.
CAGCGCGGCATCCATGATCTCCGAATCCGGCGCGAACCATTCGAGCTGGAGCGTGCCGGCGTAGCGTAACCGCAGCGGCCGGGGCAGGTGATGCATCAGCATGGAGAGCGCCTCAGCAGGACCGGCGACGAAGAGGCGGTCGAACGGCTTGCGTTGCAGCTCGTCCATCAGCACGGCAACCGTCCGGTGGAGATGGCGCAACACATGATCCTCGTGATGGCGCTCATAGCGCTTTTGCGACAGCGCAAACCAATCCCCCGTCTTTTGCTTGCCCGGAACCTCGTCAAAAACCCCCTGCCGTTCTTCGATCTCGCCCAGCGCGATCACAAAAAGCCGCGCTCGCTCCTTGTCAAAGAACAGGACCGCGATGCGCTCGCCCTCGTCCAACGCCTCGAGGAGCGGATCGATCTCTGGCTGGGTATTCCAAACCAGCCGCTCGATCGGCACGACGGGCAACGCCACCACGAACGCCCAATCCGGGTCGGCCGACGTATAGACGGCCACGCCGAACCGCCCAGGCGCTTCCCCCTGCAAGATTTCTGTCGCCCGCGACGCCGCCTTGTCGAACCGCGCTCGCTCCTCCTCCGGGATCTGAGGCCGCTTGGCTCGGTACAGGTCCTCGAAGGCGATCACGTAATCCTTCTCCGGCACACGCTCCGGCGGCGTTGCCAGAAACGCCGAGAGGATTCCGCCTTCGGGTAGCGGCTCCTGCGTAAGCCGCACCACCGCCTCCGGAATCGCTCCTGGCCGGAACCGTTCAGCGCGCGCCATCGTCCCCTCGCTCCTTTCCGTTCTCGTCTGCATAAGCTCGTCCATATGTTTGCCTCACAGGGCAATGACCCACAGCTGCCGCAGGCGGCAGCACCACTCTCAGCATTCCGTAGCGTACCGCCCTTGTGTATCAGGGACGACCATCCTCGCCGGTCGAGCGCTACAAGTCTGTTTCAGCGACCCGGCAACCGAGCGTCCCCTCGCCATATCTCGCCGTGCAGCGTACCATCAGTAGGCACACTGGGGCAGGCGCCTGCCCGGTGAGGAGCCAGGATACGCCGAGGAGGAGCAATGAGCCCATCACCTGTTCCCACCACCGATTCCGCGATGTATCGCACCATGCACCGCCAGCCGGCCGATCTTCAGCGTCTGCTGTCGTCTGGGTGGGAACAGGCGCGGCAAGCAGCGCACCTCCTTCACAATGCCGATCGCGTGCTCCTTACCGGAATCGGCACCAGCTACCATGCCGCGCTCGCCGGCTCTTGGCTCTTCCGCGCGGCCGGTCTGGATGCGCGCGCCGCGCTCTCGTTCGATGTTGCGACCTATCCAGAGCAGTTCGCCATCCGCCCGACGGATGCAGTGATCGTCATGGCGCATACGGGGGTTAAAACCTATTCCCGCTTCGCGCTGCAACGTGCGGTCGAGGCCGGAGCCACGGTGCTGTCCGTCGGCAGCCTGACTGCAGAGCACCCGGGCTCACAACTCGTGCTGCGCACCGTCGAGCGAGAAACCTCAGCCGCCTACACCGCATCGCATCTCGCGGCGATGACCGTGCTCGCCCAAGTTGCCACGGAGCTTGGTGAATCGCGCAGCGCGGCGAGCGTCACCGGCTTCCGCGATGCCCTGATGGCACTGCCCGACCAGGTCGCCGGCATCTTGCGGCGAGAGTCGGAAATTGAGCCGGTCGCGCGGATCGCGGCGACGCGCCGAATCTACGCTGCTGGAGCTGGGCCAAACGAGGCGACTGCGACCGAGCTCGTCATCAAGGCACGCGAGGCAGCCTACGCCCACGTTGACGGTCTCGCTGCCGAGCAATTTCTGCACGGTCCCATCGTCGCGGTCAATGCAGGCGATCTCGCCGTCATGATCCACGTTCCTGGTGCCTCCGCTCGGCGCGTCGCAGAAATCGCCACCGTTCTTCATGGGATGGGCGCGCTCCTGTGGATCGTTGGCCAGCCCATTCCGGCCGTCGCGGATGCCACGGTGTTTGCGTTGCCAGAAACGCCAGAGATGCTTTCGCCACTCGTCGCCGTTGTGCCGATGCAGATTCTCTCTTACCAAATTGCCGTAACGAAGAAGGTCAATCCGGACACCTTCCGCCGCGACGATCCGGTCTACAAGGAGGCATTCGCCCGGCTGACGCTGTGAGTCCCTCGCCCTATCCCCCGCAGCGGAACGTCCAGACCGTGGTGCGACGCTCAGCCTCAACCACGACGTGCCCATTGGCATCAACGCGGTCAGACTCCGCGTGGCACCAGTTCCCGCTCGTGAGGGTTAGCTGGTAGGTGCCTGGCGGAAGCTGGCCGAACCGGAGCTTGCCATCGGCGGCGGCAATGCCTGATCGCTCCGGGACCGCCACGTTCGGATCAACCGGAGCCAGCGCAAACGTGGCTCCAGCATCGGGAGTGAGGCACGCGCGGAACCAGTCGGTGACCGCATCTGGCGAGGCGACGTGGCATATCCTCGCCTGCACGATCACCGCGCCAGTTTCACCGGAAAGATCGTCAACGACGCGTACTAGGCGAGGCCCGGTTGCAGGAACCAGGCCCGCGGTCGTCTCGCACCAGGAGGTCGCCGAGCCTTCGGAGCGAACATTGCCTTCCAGAACGAGGATGAGCGGCTGGCCGGGACCCGGCGAGGCGTAGCCTGCCGCGTCTGACGGCGAATTGGCTGTCGTAAAGACGTAGTCGCCGCCAGCGACATCGACGCAAATCTCTGCTGGCGGCAGAATCACCGCATTGACAGCAAGCTGATCGGAGCCGGTCGTGGCCAGGCATTCGCACCGAGTTTGATCACTCGCCGCGTCGAACGCGCATCGCACGTCAACCCGGCACGACGGCATAGCAATCGCCGGGGTAGGTTGGTGGCAGGTGTCCCGGCATACGAGACCGCCGCAGCACGCATCATCCTCCGCACAGCGCTCGTCCTCCTTCCGGCATTCGTCCGTCTCGTCCTTCTTGTTGCCGGGCTTCTCAGACTTGCCCTTATTACCGTGGCCTCGCCCTTTGCGCTTTCGCTTGTCGTCCTGCTGTTCATCGCCGCGCCCGCGGTCACCTCGTTCTCGCTTGTCTTTATCCTTGCCCTTCGCGGCGGCTCGTTCCGCCTCCACCGCGGCCTCGGTTCCCAGGAGCACGCCCGCCACCCGGCCAAACAGGGAGCGCCGGGAGGTGGTCATCGCGAGCGATCGAGCAAGCCGGTCGAATTGTGATGCATCCATCAGTCCAAGATTCTCCAGTGAGAAGGAGGCGGCTGACCTCAGTCAGTGGGCGTGCATGCATGGTCCGTGCCGGTATCGCTTACCCAGGAAATGGAAGTCACACACCACGCCCGCGGGCGTTATGCTCTTCAGAATGGCTGGTGACTGATGATCCCACAGGGAGGAGACATGACGGTTTCTGGAGCAGCGTGCTTCGAGTTTCCGATTGTTGGACCCGGCGGTGAGCCGGTTGATCTCTGGCGCACGCTGCAATCGCATGGCGTCACCGAGTTGCCACCGGCGCGGGTCGATCCTGAGGCCCGGGCGATGACGGTGACGCTGGCACTCCCCGGAGGCCATCCGCGGACCGTCACGATCGGCGCCGGCCGGCCGGGCTTCGGCGCGATCGCGGTCGCGGGTCCGCCGCCGGTGCCAGCCGAGCAGGAGGCGATCCTGGCCTCCGTCCGGCACATCCTCCGCCTGGACGAAGATCTCGCCCCGTTCTACGCCATGGTCGCGGACGATCCTGACCTTGCCTGGGCAACGCATGGCGCGGGGCGGATGACGCGCTGCCAGAGCGTCTTCGAAGACGTGGTCAAGACCGTCTGCACGACCAATTGCGCCTGGTCGGCGACGGTGCGGATGGTGACCAAGCTGGTCGAGCACCTCGGGGAAGCGGCGCCTGGCGCACCGCCGGATGGCGCAGACGGGCGTGCGTTTCCCACGCCGGAGGCGATGGCCGCGGCAGGAGAGGCGTTCTATCGCGGCGTGGCCCGGTGCGGATACCGGGGCCAGTACCTGCGCTCGCTCGCCCAATCGGTCGCCGCCGGCGAGCTCGACCTGGAGTGGCTTGGCCGCGCCACGCCGGAGGAGCTGCCGGACGAGGCGTTGATGAAGCGCCTGCTGGCGCTGCCTGGCGTCGGGCCGTACGCGGCGGCGCACATCATGATGATGCTGGGCCGGTATTCCCGGCTGATCCTCGACTCCTGGACGCGGCCGACATACGCGCGTCTCGTTGGCCGCGAGGCGGTGCCGGACGCGGAGATCATCGAGCGCTTCCAGCCATACGGCCGGTACGCCGGTCTGGCGTTCTGGCTTTTCCTGACGCGGGATTGGGTGGAGGACTGAGCGTCTGCCGCAATGCCTTCACGGAAACTGGAACGCATTTCTGGAGCGTGTCGTCGTTGACGAGCCGCTCCTCCAGGAACTTGAGAATGTGTTGAACTTCGCGCTAGCTCGGGAACGCTCCCACGCCTGTTGGGAGAGGTGCTCGCCGAGATCGAGCGGTGAGCGAGCGTATCGTTCTCGGTCGTCATCAGCCGCTCAGCCGAGCACACGGCTCGACGTTGTCTTCCGGGGACTACCAGCCAATCGCCACCAAGTCTCGGCATCAAGCGGGCCTTCGATCAAGTGATTCCGCTTCGGATCCGTGGTCGGCAACGAGTTGGCCTCAGCTAATGACGGGTATCGCGACGAGAGATAGGTCATTCGCTGGCGCGACGGTGTCCGAATCCCGGAATTGCCCATTCCTTCGGTGGATCACGACCTCGCCGCCACCCTCTCTACGGAGCGCCCTCTTGGCCGCCCGCTCTGCATCTGCCTGAGTGCGATGCTGGGAGGTGGAACGTGGGCTGCCCGCATTCTTGACGCCCCAGCCTCCGCCGGGAAGAGGCACGACATGTTTCTTCCGTCGTCCCGTCAGAATCTCCTTGCGGAGGCCGCCCCAAGCAATGCCTGGGGCGGCCGTATCAAACAGAGCTACGAACAACCCAAGCTATTTCCGCAGTTGAGGCACTTGTAGCAGGCCCCGTTGCGGACGGTGATGTGACCGCAGACGTCGCAGAAGGGCGCGTCGCCCATCAGCTCGGAGAGCTGCGCGTCCACCGCGTTCACCGGCGTCACGACCGCCGTCACCGACGGCGCCGCGCTCGCCTGGACCTGCAGGCCGTTCAGTGGCGCGCCACTTCCTCCCGCGTGCCCATTGGCATAGCTCCTCCCGGCCGGCGGCGCGGCAGGCGACGCCACGACAGCGGCTGATGGCGCCGGCTTGTCTGGCTCGACCGGCTGCGGCTCTGCCTCTGCCTCGGGGGCCGCGATCCCCGCCACCTTCGGCGCGCCGTGATCCACCGTCGCATCTCCAGCGCCGTTCCCTTCTGGCTCCGGCACCTCGTCCGGCGGCACCTGGGCGAGATCGGTGCGCCCGAGATACTCCAGGCCCAGGACACGGAAGACGTAATCGATGATGCTCGTCGCCATCTTGATGTTCGGGTGCCCGGTCACCATCCCCTGCGGCTCGAAGCGCGTGAAGGTGAAGGTGTCCACGAACTCCTCCAGCGGGACGCCGTACTGCAAGCCCTTGGAGATCGCGATGGCGAAGCAGTTGATCATCGAGCGGAAGGCCGCGCCCTCCTTGTGCATGTCGATGAAGATCTCGCCGAGCGTGCCATCCTCGTACTCGCCGGTCCGCAGGAAGACCTTGTGACCCGCGACCCGCGCTTCCTGCGTGAAGCCGCGCCGCTTGGCCGGCAGCCGGCGCCGGTACGGACGTGGCTGCGACGCGGCCCGCTCCCGCTCCAGCTCGGCCCGCACAGCAGCCACCGCCGCCTCGCGCTCGCGCTCCGCCTCGGCCCGCGCCTTCGCCACCGCCGCGGCGACCGCCTCGTCAATCCTCCGCTGAATCTCCTCCTCGGTGATCGCCTTCGCCGCGGCCGCGTCCTCCTCCTTCGTCTCCGAGCGCGTCGAGAGCGGCTGGCTCAGCTTGGAGCCATCCCGGTAGAGGGCCATCGCCTTCAGGCCGTAGCGCCAGCTTTGGAAGTAGGCATCGGCGATCTCGTCCACCGTCGCCTCGTGCGGCATGTTGATCGTCTTGCTAATCGCGCCGGAGAGGAAGCTCTGCGCCGCGGCCATCATCTTGATATGGCCGAGGTGGTGGATGAAGCGCGCGCCCTTCTTGCCGCACTTGTTGGCGCAGTCGAAGACCGGCAGGTGCTCCGGCTTGAGATAGGGCGCGCCCTCGACGGTCATCGCCCCGCAGATGTGCTCGTTGGCCTCCTCGATCTGCTTGCGCGTGAACCCGAGCGCCCGGAGCAGGTCGAAGCCCGGCTTGCTAGCCTCGGCCATGCTGATGCCAGCCCGCGCCAGCGCCTCCTCTCCGAGCACCCACGGAGAGAACGCGAAGGAGAGCTCGAAGACGCCCGGCAGCGCCCGCTCGACCCGGTCGAGGTCCTCGTCGGTGAATCCCTTCGCCTTCAGGCTCTCGCGGTTGATGTGCGGCGCGCCCTCCAGGCTGAGCGTCCCGAGCACGTAGGTCAGGATCGCCTTGCGCTCCTCCGGGCTATAGCCAAGGTTCTTCAGCGCCGGCTCGATGCTCTGGTTGGCGATCTTGAAGTAGCCGCCGCCCGCCAGCTTCTTGAATTTGACCAGGGCGAAGTCCGGCTCGACGCCGGTCGTGTCGCAGTCCATCAGCAGGCCAATCGTGCCGGTCGGCGCCAGCAGCGTCGTTTGGGCGTTGCGGTAGCCATAGAGTTCGCCCCAGGCCAGCGCCCGGTCCCATGCCTCTCGCGCGGCCTTGACCAGATCCGGCGGGACCAGATGCGGATCCAGGCCCATTGGTGGAATGGAGAGCCCCTCGTATTCCTCCGCGGCCGCGTTGTACGCCGCGCGCCGGTGGTTGCGGATCACGCGCAGCATGTGGCGCTCGTTCTTGGCATACCCGGGGAATGGCCCGAGGTGCTTGGCGAGTTCGGCGCTCGTCGCATACGCCTCGCCGGTCATGATCGCCGTCATCGCCCCGGCGAAGGCCCGGGCCTCGTCGCTGTCGTACGGCAGGCCGCGCAGCATGAGCACCGTGCCGAGATTGGCGTAGCCAAGGCCGAGGGTCCGGTACTCGTAGGAGAGCCGGGCGATCTCCTTGCTCGGGTACTGGGCCATCAGCACGCTGATCTCCAGCACGATCGTCCAGAGGCGGATCGCGTGCCGGTACGCCTCGATGTCCACCTGCCCCGTCTCGACATCGACGAACTTCAAAAGATTAAGGCTGGCGAGATTACAAGCTGTGTTATCGAGGAACATGTACTCGGAGCACGGGTTGCTGGCGTTAATTCGACCGCTTTCCGGGCAGGTGTGCCACTCGTTGATCGTGGTGTCAAACTGCACGCCCGGATCGGCGGAACGCCAGGCAGCCTCGGCGATCATCCGCCATAGATCACGCGCGCGGATCGTCTTGGCCACCTTGCCGTCGGTCCGCCGAATCAGGTGCCAATCCCGGTCCTCCTCGACGGCCTTGATGAAGTCGTTGGTCACCCGGACCGAATTGTTGGCGTTCTGCCCAGAGACGGTCTGGTATGCCTCGCCATTGAAGTCGTAATCGAGCTTCAAGCCGAACTTCTCGGCCATGGCCTTTTGCTCTGGTGAGAGGTGTTTCATCCCCTCGACCATCGCCGCGACCTTCAGCTCTTCACGCGCCTTCCAAATGACGAACTGCTCGATGTCCGGGTGGTCGGCGTCGAGCACGACCATCTTGGCAGCGCGCCGCGTGGTACCACCGCTCTTGATCGCACCGGCCGCGCGGTCGCCGACTTTCAGGAAGCTCATCAGGCCAGACGAAGATCCACCGCCGGAGAGCGGCTCGCCCTCGCCCCGGATCTTGGAGAAGTTCGTGCCGGTGCCAGAGCCGTACTTGAAGATCCGCGCTTCGCGGACCCACAAGTCCATGATCCCGCCGGGGTTGACGAGATCGTCCTCGACGCTCTGGATAAAGCAATTGTGCACGAGGACGTTGTTGGACAAGTACTGACCGCTTTCGGTTTGAATATCGTAGACCGCAAGCGCGCCCAGAAACTCGATGCGCTCGATCCTCTCAAGGCGCATTGCTGGAAGCGCCTTGCCAGGAAACTCGGCAGAGCACGCGATGTCCAACTTGTTACGCTTGTCGCCTGACACGAAACCGATCAGATCCGCAAAGCGACGACGACTTTCCGCGTAGCCGATGCGGACGTGGTACGGCTGCCGCCGGTTCTCGCGTCGATCGACGCCACACTCGACATGAGAATAGATGCCAAGATTCAAGAGGAGCGTCTGGACCCCTTCTGCCAAGGGACGGGAAACCGTCGCGAGGACGATATCCGCGCGAGTAGAGTTCTGCTGCCGTTGCAGCCGCACGCAGCCGTCCGCCTGGAACAGTGCTTGCAGATATGCCGCCTGTGCGCCAATGCCAGCAGAGATGACTGCGGCCGGCACTTCGGCGTCGCGCTCGCCACGCAGCAAGCCGTACTTCATCACGAATGGCCGCAGCCTCTCTCCATAGAGGCGAATCCGGCGAACATCGAGACGCGGATCGGCCGATTCAACGGCGCGCACCTTTACATGGACGCCAGAGAAGACCCGGTCGATCCGTTCCTTTACGAACCTAAACTCATCGTCATTGACAGTCATAAACTCGACTGTCAAGCTTGTGTTCGTCCCTTCGGCATATTGGCCGACGAATCCATCACCTTGGAGCCACCCAGCCAGAGCCGCCTCATCGACATCGTCAGGTGCTGACGGCTTGGAGACCCAGGTCCGCGTGGATATCTGCAGGCGTTGCCCTGGTTGGATCTCGTCGACGCGCCTCCAACTCCCCCGCCCACCGCGTTCGTCCACCACGTAGATGAGGTGGTCGGGAGTTGCCTCGACGGTCGTGCCATTGCGGAGCACGATGCGGTATACCGGTCGAACACCGTTCTCCTTAATGGCGACGACGCGCGTCGTCCCAGCGCCGTCCCGCGTGCCATCGAATACACGGAAGCCAATTAGGCCTTTGGTAACGATGTCGCCGATGGGGACCGGTCCATCTGGTGTCGAAACGGGCGCATGATACGGCTGGCACGCATGGACCTGCGCCCGAGTGTAGGCGTCGTGGCTCTCGGTGACCGCACCGGTTGCCGGATCGACGTAGTAGTGCCCCTGGGCAGGGCCGGTGATGCCGTAGGCCCAGTTCAGGCCGGTGTTGAACCATTGCGGCGAGTTCGGCGCGGCCATCTGGTGGACGAGCATGTATTTCAGCTCGTCCTCGAACGCCTGCGCATCCTCTGGCGTGGCGAAATAGCCGTGCTGCTCGCCCCACCAGCGCCAGGCCCCAGCCAGCCGGTGAATCACCTGCTTGGCCGAGCGCTCTGGCCCGAGGACCGCTCTGCCGTCCTCATTGAGCAGCGGCTTTCCCGCCTCGTCATATTGCGGCACACCGGCCTTGCGGAAGTATTTGCTTACGATGATATCCGTGGCGACCTGCGACCAGTTCGCGGGCACCTCGGCGTCCTTCTTCTCGAAGACGACCGAGCCGTCCGGATTGGTGATGCGGGAGGTGCGCTTCGTCCAGGCGACGGAGGCGAAGGGGTCTTCGCCCGCCTTCGTGAAACGCCGCGGGATCGTCAGGCCACCGCGCTTGACATCCTGGTTTGCTGCCTGCTGCTCGCCCATCATCGCCTCCCGATTCTCACTCACGTCTCACATCGCCTTCCCGTGCCTGCTTGATCCCTGCTTTGACCCTCACATCGCTCGTGATGCTATCGCTCTCTGCCGGTGCCTCCTCTCCTTCGCCCCCTCCTCCATACGACACGCGCCATTTGCAACTGCCAACCCGACTCCGGACCACCAGATGATGTGTCCACTCGCCCCTCGCCACAACCATCTGTAGCGAAGCGCAAGGGGTAGTATAGTGATCCACAGCAAAAACACAAGATGTGTCGCTATGTCACTGGGTAGCCGTCAGCAGCGCGCATCCTGCCGCGATCGTGCGGGGTGTACGTACATCCTAGCACACCTGAGCGAATGCGGAAAGACGGGGCGAGATGGCGGCAGCGTGGCTCCGGCAGAGACGCCGCGCGCCTAGGCCGTATTCCACCAGGCGCGGTCAGCGCTATTGGGCGGGGCGAGCGACGTGACTGCCTGGGGAGCGTGGCGCCTCCTCCCACGGCTCCCAACTGAAGCGGAGGCGGGAGCGCTCCAGCACGCGCAGGAGTGGTCCGCCCAGCGCCAGGACCAACCCGGCGTTGCCGATAGCCCGGAACAGGTCGTAGACCAGCGAGGTGGCAAGGTAAAACGCGGCGTAGCGGCGCAGCGTCTCGCCCAGCGACAGCCCCGGTGTCCAGTAGAGACCTACCGGCTCTGTCGCGCCCGGAGCAGCAAACGGCCAGGACCACAGGTTAAGGATGGCGCCATAGAGAAAGCCCCATCCGGCGCCGAATACGGCCAGCACGAACAGCCGCCACCGCGGCGACCGGCACCGGGGCAACCAGCCAGCTGACATCCCCATCCAGCCCGCCCCCAGCATCTGATATGGCAGCCACGGGCCAACCCCGCCGGTGATGAACGCCGAGACCAGCAGCGTCAGCGCTCCCATGTGGAAGCCGAACACCGGACCGAACACGCTGCCCGCGAGCATGATGAGCATGAAGATCGGTGATGCGCCAAGGAATGTTGGCACCAAGCGCAGCGTGGCATTGATCGCTACCAGCACGCCGAGCAGGGCGACGGTTTTGGCCGGCGAGCGCCGCGCCCGGCCCTGCCCGTCCAGGGCGACCCCGATGGCAATCAGGCACAATCCGGTGATCACTGCAAAGACGAGCGGAGCATCGCCGGCATGAGCCGCTGCCTCACCTCCGCCCGTCCACGCGGGCAGCACAAAGGGATAGAGAAACCCTGCCGCGCCGGCCAGACTCGCCCAGCCGACGATCCATGACGCCCACCTGGACTTGTGCTCGTGCTGGCTTGTCATGTCCCCAGCTTTGTGCAACAGTTACAAAGACACACGCTCGCCTGGAGGCTATGCTCTGCATGAGTTGAGCGAGCGCTCGTGAGTGTAACGGTTTTGTGCAACGATCACAAACATGACCGGTGACCATTGATCGCGGGTCACCGCAGCAACGCCAATGCCGGAAATAACCTTAGCTGATCTGGTTGCCTGGGAGCCACGTCTACGGCCGGTGAGCGTCAATGGCCGCTCGCCAACATTCCATGCCGCGCGCGAGGGCCGGGATACGCTCGCGGAGCACGAGCTGAGTTGGGCAGTCACGGTGCGAGCTTCTCCGCCAATGCTGCCGAATCTGCGCGGCAACGAGCTCGTGATCGTGCCTTCCCGCGTTCTCGCCGAGTCAGGCGTCAGCCTTGATGTGCTCCTCAGTGAATTGAGCGGGCGCGGGATTGCCGGCGTCGTGCTTGACACCTGGGCACCGCCTCCGGCGACACTGCCGGTCTTGGTGGCCGACCCGCTCTCGCCCGATTTGGAGAGTGACATCAACCGGCTACTCACGGAGCGACGCGGTGAGTTCTACCGGGCGGGCACGGAGCTGGGACGCTTGCTTACCTCCGCCGTGACCACCGGCGCTGATCTCCCCGACATCCTCGCAGTCGCGGCGACGTTCTTGGAGATCCAGGCAGCGGTCACGGATGGCCAGGGCGCCACAATCGCCGCGACATCTCCCGTGGCATTGCCAGCCAGGGCGTCCCGCCCTGACGGCCGGGGCTGGCAGGACGACCGCCTTGGGATCCGCCTGACCGGCGGCGAAACGCTCTGGCTCGGGCCGGTGCCACCGGAGCGACGCGCCTTGGTCCGCCTCGCCAGCGAGCGTATCGCGGTAGCGGTCGAGGCTGCGCTGCGACGCGCCGCGGATGCTCGCCCGCGCGGCCCGGCGCGAGCGGCGGCGCTCGCCGCGCTCCTTACCGGCGCCGGCGGCGATCCTGTCCGCACCGGACTTGTTCTCGGCTTGGCGGCCAATGGGCGCTATCGCGTGGCACTAGCGTCTCCAGAAACGGATCCCGCGACGCTGGTGCGGGCGCTGGCGCCTTTCGGCACTGTTCACGAGGCAGGAACCATCGACCGTGCCCACGCCGTGCTCATCGAGCTGCGTGGCGACGTGGCCGAGACGCCCAGCCCTTCCGCACCGCGCCACCGAGATCCGGCGAATCGCCCGGCACGCGCCCACCGCGGCTGGCTGGCACTCTCGTCCGTGGGCTCCGGCACGGCCTCGCTCTTCACGATCGCGCGGGAAGCTCGCTTCGTGGCCGCGCTCCTCGCGGCGAGCCTCATTCCCGGTCCCGTGGCACGATTCGACGCGGTCAACGATCTCGGCGCCTATCGTCTCCTGTTCCACTTGTGGGGAACACCGCAGCTCGCCGAGTTCACGCGGGAGGCGCTCGGCGACCTTGCCACGCGGGACCGCCGGGGTACACTGCGGAAGACACTGCTCGCCTATCTCGAAGCCGGGGGCTCCCATGTCGCCGCGGCGACCAACCTCGGGATTCACCGCAACACCCTTGCCTACCGCTTGAAGCAGATCGCTTACCTGACGCGCCGCGACCCAACCGAGCCAGCAAATCATCTCGTGCTCCATCTCGCGCTGCTCGCGGCGACTCTCCCGCCAGCAGTCCCCTAGCCTGCGTTCTCCACTGACTGCCGAGCCTTGCAGCACTGGTGTCGCGGCCGCGCGGGCTTGAGCACGGGTTAGACGTGGCGAGCGCTTGCGCACACGCCATCCTCCCACAGGCTCATACCACTCGCGCCCGGCTCACGATCCGCTCCCTCGCTTCGCTCGCGTCACGGCTCATGCAGCAAGTCCCCAAAGCGGACGAGGAAAGATGCCGCACACGGACGATGCATGATGCGCGTGTAGGCCCTCATTGATGCGCGAGCGTCTCGTCCGGTCACGCTCACGCATCATGTGGTATCCGCCCCGGCGCAAGTCCCGCACGCCTCGATCCCCAGGTCACGGGTCACGGAGGTCCCCTGCGCGTTTTCGCCCGCCGCTCCGCCAGGCACCCTGCCGGTGGCGGAAAACGGTTGGGAGATGGGTGGGCGCGGGAGCCCTCAGCACCACCGTCATTCGAAGGTGCGGCCCTCGTCATTCCGAGCCCACCACGGTCATTCCTCGGCTTCGCCTCGGACTCTCTCGCGTCGATGCCCCAACCACAGGCGAGCGCCGGATCCGGGCGTGAGGCACCCTTCCCTGAGACACAAACGCAAAGAGATCCCTCGCTCTTCACTCCCGCGCTGCCGCGAACGGGATGACATCCAGCGCGCTGACTCTTCACGGGACAACACCTTTGCATACTTCTACGCTGACCTCTCCACGTCCGGTGCGAGCCGATGCCTCCGTCCCGGTCAACACACGCTCTCCAGGTATCCCGGACAAACTGTCGTCCCCAGGTGTCATCCCGAGCGGAATGCAGCATCGCTCACCATCGACATCACCCGAGATCCGGTCACCTGGCGCATGTTCAGCGTGGAACCTTTGACACGGGACAAGGCCTATGCGATCATCACGCCTGGTCTTCCCTCAAACGTTCCCATCCTTCGACAATGAGCATTTCTCCGATCATTGACTAATTGTCACAGATGTAAAGAGGCATGACAACGCGGATACAATCTGATATGCTGTCCGTACATGGCGAGCGTTCATCTTCGCCGAATTCATCCAAGCTGGAATGAGCGCGCCTGAGTGACTTGCCCCGCATCGGTTCGCCCCGCCAGTCCCCGCAGGCACCTGGCAGACCAACACGGATGCCGTGGTGCTAGGACAAGAACGTATCGCATGTCTCGCCGGGCCAATTCCCGGCGGCAGGAGGGGAAACGGGTCATGGGCGAACAGCCGCCCGTTGTCGGTCGAGAAGCTCAGACGCTGTGGCGCGAGCTGCGGGCCGAAGGGATTGTTTGGGAAGGCCGGGCGCTGATCCGCGGTGATGAGACCGATCTCGCGGTGCGGCTCATCGTCACGCATCAGCGTCTTGCGTTCCTGCGCGATCACACCCTGGTGCTTGAGGTCGAGCGAGACTGGCTGCGCCCAGTTCCAGCGCTTGGCCTCGATGGCACGATTCTCCTCCACATCACGCCGTTTGGAGCTCGCGTGCCGGAGTCTCTCCGTCTCCTCATCCCAGAGGGGCGCGCTGCCGCGGCGCGCTTGGTGACCCTGCTCGGCGGAACGCGCCCGCAACCGCTGGTCAAGCCACTTTCTGCTCTCGATTCAGCACCACCGAGCGATCTGCCTCCACGGCCCGGCCGAGCCACGGCACGCCGAGATATTGCGCCGGCAGACCAGACCAGCGATTGGGAAGCGTCCGTAACGCTCCCCTCGCTGACCGAGCTCCATCTCGATGACTTTCCGCCAGTCGGCGCTGCTGCCAGCTCCGCGTCACCAGTCGCGGCATCTCCACCGGCAGCCATCACGCCGGGCCGGCTCACGCGTCACCCGGCGGACCATGATCCAGCGCCCAATGAGCCGCTGCTGACGCCCATCGGCATCACGAACGGACTGTCCCGCACGCCGGACTGGTCGCTTCAACCCCTCCCCGGAATTGCGCCGCGCGCGGAGCGTCATCGCCGGACGTGGGTCATCCGCCTTGGTGGTCTCGTCGTGCTGCTGGCGTTCGCGGGAGCGTTTGCCGCTGGCCGGGTGCCGCTATCGCCAGATCTCCCAGAGACAAAGCAAGCGAGCAGCGTCCCAGCCACCACGCGTGAGGCAGCCGCTCATCTCCCCACGAGCCCAACGCCAGCAAGCTCCGGCATGACGACATCAACACCAACCGTGCTGCCAACCGCGACGAGCGCCGCGCGGCGTCTTACGCCGCCTCCAGGCGAGACGGCTATCGTCCTGGGAGTCGGCGGCGAGAGCCCAACACACACGACCCCGCCGGAACCGGCGGCAACGGCCAGTCCCACCCCGACGGTCATGCCATCGTTCACCCCCTTCGCTGAGCCGACAGCAACGGCGACGGTCAGCGCTGCGACCGCCACGCCTTCGCTCACGCCAGCGGACGAGCCGGCGATCGCTCCGACAGCCACGTCAACGGACACACCGTCGCCAGAGCCAACAGCGACAGCAACCCCGTCAGCGACAGCGTCGCCCAGCCCGTCGCCGTCCGCGACGCCCACAGCCACACCAACAGCGACACCACCAGCGGCGCCGAGCCCAACGCCGACATCGGTTGTCCGTGCGCAGCGCCCGTCCCTGCGTGAGGGAGAAACCCCGGCCCAGGTGCTTGTCGCCGGGCAGTTCCGGTACACCGTGGAGACAGCCGCGCGCGGCGCCGAATTGCCGCAGTTTGCCCTTGCTTCGCCGGGATATGGCGACTGGGTCGTGTTGATCGTCAACGCGCACAACTGGTCGGACAGCAATGCCACGCTTGCCGTGCCCGACTTCCGCGTTGCCCCATTAGGTGCGCCAGAAAGCGCGGTAACGCCCGATGTCGCCAGCGCCTCGGTCGCTCAGTTCCTTGGCTTCTCGCCTGCCTACGACGCAAATGATCGTGTCCTCTTCGCTCCAGGCGAGGCGCACCGGCTCGCGCTGGTTTTCCTGGTCAGCCCGGATGCTGGTCAGCTCACGCTCCTGGTTGGCGATCAAGCGCTTGACCTTGGGCCGGCGCTAGCCAGCGCCGCTGGACCGGCCAGCCCGAATGCGTCGCCTAGGGAACCGAGTCTCCTTGAGGGGAAGGTCGTCGATGTCCTTGATGCCACCACGATTGTCGTGGCCATCGGCAACGAGCGCGTAACCGTCCGGTATCTCGGCGTGGACGGGCCGGCCCGCGACGCCTGCTACGCGACCGAGGCAACAGCGGCTAATGCCGATCTCGTCCTCGGCCAGACCATCTGGCTGGAGCGGGAACGCAAGAACCGGTTCAGCGATGATGTCTATGCCCGGGACGTGTGGATTGAGCGCGACGGCACGCGCGTGCTGGCCGCGCGAGAGCTAGCCGCGCTGGGAGCAGTCGTTCCCGCTCCCGCAGAGCCGGACACTCGCTATGCTGGGTGGATCGCGGCGGCCAGAGCGGAGGCGCAAGCGTCTGGGCAGGGCTTATGGGGTGCATGTGGCGGGCTCGCTCCAGCCAGCTAGCGCGGCATGCGTACAGGCTCATCGGGCGCAGCGATGCGAGAATCTTGGTACTCTGTGCCCGATGATGATTGAAGCGGGTTTCGATGACTTGGAGAACGACAGGTGCAAGCCTTTGACCCGGAAGACCTCGAAACGGCGCGAGCGTTCTACACGGCTCTTACCAATCCCCGGCACCGCGCGGTGCTCGATTTCCTGATTGATCACCCTGACGAGCGGTTCGATGAAGCCACGCTCGCGGAGCGTCTTGGGCTGCCGGAGCACCGCGATGTGGCGCGTGCGACGTACGCGATGGGGGAGATCGCCGCGTCTCTCGGCAGGAAGCGGCCGTGGACTGAAGGACAGCTTGGTTATCTCATGCCCACTGCCCAGGCCACATTGCTCCGCCGGGCGCGTGAGCGCGAAGCGGTCAGCAACGTGCGGGCAGGCACCAGAACGAGCCACTAACCGAGGCGGCGCTACCCAGGGAGCAGCGCGCGTATTGCTCATCGTGGCTCCTGTGCCGATCATTTTCGGCATCCAACTTCGGTAGCAGACCACTTCCAGAGAACGGCGCATCATCACAGACGCCGCGATCGCGCTCGGGTATGCGTTGCACGCATACGGCGCGATCCTGATCGCGTCTGGTATGGCCTGACTGCAACGAGTTCCGAGCGTGACAACAGCGTGCGTTTTGCACCGCGTTGTGTTTATCGTCAGCGGCATGACGGTGGTGCTGAGGACTCCCGCGCGCACCCATCTCCCAACCGTTTTCCGCCACCGGCAGGGTGCCTGGCGGAGCGGCGGGCGAAAACGCGCAGGGGACCTCCGTGACCCGTGACCTGGGGATCGAGGCGTGCGGGGGCTTGCGCCGGGGCGGATGCTGCGGGGTGCGCGACGATGACTGGACGAACCCATGACTCCCTGCGCGCCTCCGCGCAATGGTCAGTTCACAAGCGAGGCGATCCGTCGCTGCGCTCCTAGCACCGAATTGCTATCCGGTGCCGGTACATCCCTTGCGCAAGCGGCTCGGGAGAAAGCGGGATATGCCCAAAGCGCAGGAGAGGTGCGGCAGGCATGGTGTCGCGTCGCCGGTCCCCGTGGTCTCGGTACAACAACGGTTGACCTTCCCGATAGTGCGCGTGCCATGGTAGCCTCCCGATTTGGATGCTGAGATACGGCTTGCGACGGATGCGTCCCCGCAAGCCGCAGAAGAGTTCAGCACGTCACCAAATCAATGGGGAAAGGAGGCAAAGGGAATGACCGCCCTTCAGGATGCGCGCGTGCGCATCACCTATTGCACCTCGTGAGGGTATCTCAATCGAGCCGCCAGGCTGGCGGAGAGTATCCTTCACGATTACGCTGATCACCTGCCGGGAGGAGTGACGCTGGTACCGGGCAGCGGGGGCGTATTCGAAGTGACGCTCGACGGTAACGTACTCTTTTCCAAAGCGCAAACCGGCCGCTTCCCGAATCCCAACGAAATCGAGGAGAAGCTCGAAGCTCTGCTCGGTTGAGCAGGGTGCGTGGCCCTGCATTCAGTAGCTTGAGTCATGCTCCATCATGAGACCGGACGGCAAGGCGATCCCCACCGGTCCGGTCTCATCCATGATCGGGACCGTCCGTGGCGCCTGGCCACAGCATTACATGGCGCTTCCCGGCAAGGCCCCAAGCTGCGTCAGCATCGTCAGCACGTCCAGGTGGTGTCGCTGACGCCAGATTTTGCCATCCTTGAGGGTAGTAATCATCACTGCTGACACGCGAATCCGCTTCCCGGTCGGTGGCAGCGTCCCAGACGGCAGCGCAAATGGACCCGTTTGGGTTCCTTCCCACGTGATCTCCATGATGACCGTCTCGCCGCTGACATACGCCCGGTCAAGCCGGCCATGCGCATCGGGAAAGGCCGTTTTCCACTCCTTAGCAAGCGCGACATTGGCCGCGGGCCCCTCAGTTCTCCGTCCGGTCGCTGGCTCTTCGTAAACCTCATCGCTTGCCAATGCGGCGGCAAATGCCGTCCAGTCGCTGGCGCCGAACGCCTCATTCACCGACCACGCTTGCTGAATCTTCTCCTGGTCTGTCATGACGCCCTCTGCCTTTGCTCTCCGACCATGCCCCGGCAAGAGCCGTGGATGACGAAACCTTCGTCTGGCATGATACGGGCACCGGACCAGGCTGGATCACCAGGTTCTGGCACATAGCGCTATCTGCCTCACGGCGTGGCACGGAAACAGCCAGCGACGTGATCGTTGACCATCCCGACCGATTGCATGAAGGCATAGCAGATCGTCGGACCAACGAACGTGAATCCCCGGCGGCGCAGATCCTTTGCCATGGCGATGGACTCTGGCGTTTGCACCGGGAGATCGGCAAGCGAAGCCGGCGCCGGTTTTTGGAGTGGCGCGCCGCCGGTAAACGACCAGAGGTAGCGTGCAAACGAGCCTTCCATCTCCAGGAGGCGAAGGTACGCTCGGGCGTTAGCGATGGCCCCTTCGATCTTCCGGCGATTCCGAATGATGCTGGGATCCGACAGCAGGCGGGTAACATCCTCCGGTCCGAAGGCGGCGATGCGTTCCGCATCCCATCCGTGAAAGACCTCGGCGAACCGCAGGCGTTTCTCCAGGATCAGCCGCCAGGAGAGCCCGGCTTGGAAGCCTTCTAGCATCAGCCGGGCAAAGAGCTCCTGGTCATCCCAGCACGGAATACCCCACTCGTCGTCGTGATAGACAAGGCTGAGCGGATCGCTCAGTGCCCAGGCACAGCGTGGCCTACCGTCGTCGCCAAACATCGATCACCATTTTCACCAACGCCTTCCCAGCACATACCGCATCAGCTATCAATACGACGCGCGATCTGAGCTAGGTGTGTCACGTCGTGCTGGCACATGTGCACGGTAAGCTGGTAGAGCGTCATCACGCCGTGCTCGACATGGCGAGCCGTCCGCTCCCACGTCTCAGCAGGAAGCGACTCGAGCAGGCGCAGTCGCTCTTGCCGAAGCTGCTCGAAGCGCGGGATCACTTCGGAGAGTCGCTGCTGGCGATAGCCGCGCTCCGCCGCAAGCTGTGCTGGCTGCATCCGCTCCAGCACTGGCTCGGTTTCGGCCACAATCCGGTGGATGCGCTGAATCGCGCGGTCTTCGACATCGGCGAGATGCGCAACGACTTCGACAATCGACCACTCCTCACCATCCGGAGCCTGGCGCGCCTGCTCGTCGTCGATCGTTCGGGTCAATGTCCGCAAGAGCTCTGGCGTGGCCCGGAGGATGTCGATCAGTTCGCTTGGTCCGCCCCACATCATGGCTATTCTTACTCCTGGTCCAGTGGCGTTGCTCCAAATGCCGGTTAGGGAAGCACGTCAAGTGGAACGCTCGCAAGAACGACCGCGCCGGCTGGCCCACCGAACTCGACATCAACGCAGGCCGAGATCAGCACATAGGCATCCTCAGGCGACAGGCCGCGCTCCCGTGTCAGGTAATCGAACATCAACGAGACTGCCTGAAACCGTGCTGGGTTGAAGTCAAGCCCGTGCTGGAAATCATCTGCTGCTTTGAGCCCGATGGTGTAGAGCCGGTTTGGCGTCTCGATCCGCGGTGTCTCCAGCGCGAGTCCCTTGCGCACGCCGAGGCGCACGGTTGCCGTACCAGGACATTCAATGGAGACAAAGGTCGCCTCGTGCATTCCCATCGCGGCGTGCAGATCGCCCAGCGAAAAGAGTCCGCCAGGCACCTGGGCAGGGAAGAGGATCGTGTTACCAGGTTCGACTTGCCGCAGATCGTAATTCCCGCCCCAGGGGAACGGCGGAGCCAGCGTGGACGACTCACCGGCGGCGGGCGCCAGGCCAAGGCAGCCGATCATCGGGCGGACCGGTACCGTCAGGCGCTCGGAGATCTGCACCTTCCCATTCGCAATCGGGATGCGCCGCAGCATTGGCCGTTGGAGACGGTCCGCCAGCAGCCCAAACCCAGGGATGAAGGCGCACCATCCCCAATCGCGCGGCGTGACCTCCAGCACCTCGACGGAGACGGCATCTCCCGGCTCGACGCCTTCGATGAAGACCGGCCCGGTCACCGCGTTGACCGCCTTGATGTCGAGCGCCTCAAGCCAGCGATCGCCCGCGGCAAAGAGTCGCTCAACGGGATCCGGTGATGTCTCGAACTGGACCACCTCTCCCGGTTGAATCCGGAGGACCGGCTCGGCGTCTGGCCGGAAGGCGAATGTGGTGCGATCCGCGCGGATCGTGTGCATCTTTCCCTCCTCTCATTGCGTCGTTCACATCGCGTTGGACTCTAGCATGGAAACGTGCGCCGCGAAACGCCTGTGCGATCCTCATCTCCCTGGGCCGCCGGCCAGCACGGCGCTGCTACAATCGCCTGCGATGGACGCCG
This sequence comes from Thermomicrobiales bacterium, assembly GCA_042408955.1. Classification (GTDB taxonomy): domain Bacteria; phylum Chloroflexota; class Chloroflexia; order Thermomicrobiales; family UBA6265; genus CALGSZ01. Next base: position 9,262 of record JBHOQQ010000152.1, on the reverse strand, counting down.
TGGAGGGGCAAGGAGCTGTGCCGATGCTGACGTGGTCGACGCTGGTGCCGTTTGTGCTGGCTGCTGGGGCGCTGCTGCTCGTGCCTGGCCCAGCGGTGCTGTACATCGTGACCCGGAGCATCGATCAAGGGCGGACAGCAGGGCTCATGTCTGCTGCTGGCATCGCTGTCGGGAATTTGGCGCATATCACCGCGACGACGCTGGGCCTTTCGACTGTGCTTGCCTCATCGGCAACGGCGTTTTCGGTCGTCAAGTATGTGGGAGCAGCCTACCTCGTCTGGATCGGCGTTCAGACGCTTCGTGGCGCCAGCGGCAAGGAGTCCGGCGTGGCATCCCCCGCGCGATCACACCGGCACGTGTTCGCGCAGGGCATCATGGTCAATGTCCTAAATCCAAAGGCCGCATTGTTCTACCTTGCGTTCCTGCCGCAATTCGTTGATCCGGACAAAGGCCCAATCGTGACACAGACGCTGTTGCTAGGTGGCATCTTCTCGATCATGGCGATCTGCAACGATGTCTGCTATGCGCTACTAGCAGGGCGGCTTGGCACCTGGCTGCGTGTCAATGCCGGGTTTCTGCGCCGGCAGCGCTACATCACCGGCAGCGTGTATGTGATGCTCGGCGTGTTAACCGCGATGACCGGTTCGCGGAAATCGTAGACGTCGCCTCGTTATCGCTTCATCCAGGGATCGAGCGCATCGCGCAGTCCGTCGCCGAGAAAATTGAAGGCGAGCACGGTCAGCGACAGCGCCAAGGCCGGGGAGACGAGCATATACGGGTAGGCACGAAGATTGGGGATCGCCTCGGCAATCATGAGTCCCCAACTCGGCATCGGTGGCCGCGCGCCAAGCCCCAGGAAGCTAATGCCGGCTTCGTAGATGATTGCCTGGGGAATGCCGAGTGTGGCGGTGACGACGATGGTGGCGACAACATTGGGCAACAGGTGCTGTGCCATGATGCGCCGGTCGCCCGCGCCAAGAGCACGCGCTGCCTCGACAAACTCCTTCCGCTTCAACGACACCACCTGCGACCGCACCAAGCGGGCCGCGGGCATCCAGTTGATGAGACCGATGCCGATGAAGACGCCGACAAGCCCGCCGGTGCGATCATCGAGAGAAGCAAGCGCGCCACCGAAGCCGCCATGAGCCGTCTGAAACCTGGCGCGGAGGAAGGTCATCACTACGATGATAAACAGCAAGCTTGGGATGGAGTACAACACATCAACGAGCCGCATCAGGACGGTGTCGATTTTCCCGCCATAAAACCCGGCAATCAGCCCGGCAGGGACACCGATCAGCAGGATGACGGCCTGCACCACCAGGCCCACGGTGAGGGAGATCCGCGCACCGAAAATCAGGCGGCTGAGGATATCGCGCCCCAGGGCATCGGTGCCCAGCCAATACGGCGTGCCAGGCGGACGCGTCAGCGCATCGTAATGCTGCTCCTCATAGGGGAAGGGAGAAACAACCGGAGCCAGAATGGCGACGACGACCAAGCCGATCAGCAGCAGCCCGGAGGCAAACGCAAGTGGCGATTTCCGGAGACGGCGGAACGCATCGCGCCACAATCCGACCGCGGGAGGCCCAGCTAGCGCGGTCGCACCGGCTAATCCTCCTTGTTGTGCGACTACCACGGAGTTGCGCGTTGTCACCTGCGCCGCCTCACCGTCTTCTACTGGGCATCGCTTGAGCCAATGCGCGGGTCGAGCAGCGGATAGAGGAGATCCACGATCAGATTCATGAGCGAAACGACAAATCCGAGAAGCAAGACGGTGCCGAGCATGAGCGGGTAATCGCGCCCGGAAATGCTCTGGACAAAATACCGCCCAACGCCAGGAACCTGGTAGATAGTTTCGACGAAAAAGGAGCCGGTCGCGATATCGGCCAGCACGATGCCTGCGATCGTCACTACCGGCAGGAGCGCGTTTTTCAGGCAATGCCCGGCCAGCACCGCGCGCTCGCCCAGGCCCTTTGCCCGCGCGGTGCGCACATAGTCCATGCGCAGTACATCGAGCATGCTGGAGCGCGTGTAGCGCGCGAGCACCGCCGCGGGGTACAGGGCCAGCGCCGTGCCCGGAACAATGACCCGACGGCTGAAGACACCGTCCCAGCCACCAGTCGGCACCCAGTGCAGCTTGCTCGCCAGGACGAGCACCAGCAGCGACGTCACCACGTACGCTGGTGTGGAAATCCCGACAATCGACACAAAGGTCGAGAGGTAGTCGAAGAACGAATTATGGCGCACGGCGCCAAGAACACCGAGCGGAATACCGACCACAATGGCCATCGCCATCGCCACCGCGGCAAGTTTCAGCGAAACGGGGAAGGTATCGCCGATGATATCGGAAACCGTTCGGGAGCGCTGCGAGTACGAAGGACCAAAGTCACCATGCAGCGCCTTGTTAAGATAATCGAGGTATTGGCGCCAGATCGGCTTATCCAATCCGTACGCGGCGCGCAGCCGTTCCTGGACTTCGGTCGGCAGCGGCTTTTCCCCGGAATCCCACGGGCCACCAGGCGTCGCGTGCATGAGAAAGAAGGCCAGCGTGTAGATCGCCAGTAGCGTCGGGATCACGACGAGAATGCGCCGGATGATGTACGCGGTCCGCATCGGTGTTCCACGCGATGAACGTTCAGCGGCGCCCTTGGCGCCAGTGGCGAGCTTCAAGCTTCGAGAGTTGAGTCATCCGTACCGGTCACTCGAAGCTTGAAGCTCAACGCTCAATGCTTTGTGCTAATGCTTCACGATTGAGATGTACCGGATCCACGTGCGCCCAAGAATTGGGTAGTGATAGATGCCGCGCACGTATGGCTTGATGACATAGATACGGTTCAAGTTGAACAACGGGATGATGGCTGCCTCGCGGTTCAGGATCTTTTCGGCTTCGACGTACTTGGCGATGCGCGCTTCAGCGTCGGCCATGGTGCGCGCCTCACGAACCAGCGTGTCGAACTCGTCGTTCTTCCAGTGCGAGTGATAGAAATCTGCCGCGGAGTCGAAGAGTTGGTTGTGCCAGTTGGCCGGATCTCCCCAGTCAGATCCCCACCAGCTCAGCATCAGGTTGAATGGCTGATCCTTGCGTGAGTTGAACCAGTCATCGAACGCCTTATCCTCCAGGGGATCGAGCTTGACGTTGATGCCAAGATTTTGCTTCCAAACCCCCTGCAGATACTCACACGTCGCTTTCTCTCGCGCTTGCGTTGCCGTGTAGGTCAGCGTTAGCTCCGGGAAGCCATCGCCATTGGGGAAGCCAGCCTCAGCCAGCAGCGCCTTGGCCTTCTCAACATCTTCGCCCAGCGCCGCCTCTGGCGTGTGCCCAGGGATGTCTGGCGGCAAGATCACCGGCGCTGGCGAATACTCGCCCTTGAGGATGCCATTGGCGAGCGTGTCGCGGCTGATGGCCATCGAGAGAGCCTGCCGCACCCGGACATCGGTCGTTGGTGGATTGGTGGTATCGCAAACGATGAAGTAGGTTCCGGAGCGTGGGAAGATGTGCATTTCCTGGCTGAGCTTCGGATCATTCTTGACCCGATCCAGATCAGCACCAGAGACCTGTGCTTGGTCCAGCTCATCGTTCTCATAGGGAACCAGCGCTTGGGAAACCTGGTCGGCGAAGAGCGTGTAGAGCGCCTTGGTGATGATCGGCTTTTCGCCGTGGTAATTGGGATTCTGCTCCAGGGTCATGCTCTGGTCATGTTCCCAGCCAGTCAAGATGTAGGGCCCATTGGAGACCATCTTGCCAGCCTCGACCCAGGCTGGCCCCTCCTTCTCAATGACATGACGCGGCACGGGATAGAACGTCCAGGTTGCTGCGAGCAACGGGAAATACGGTGTCGGCCCTTCCAGCGTCACTTTCAGAGTCCGGTCATCGACGGCGGTTACCCCAAGCTGGTCGAACGTCATCTCGCCCTTGTCAATCGCTTGGGCGTTCTTCACCGGGTACATCGCCGTCGTATATTCCGACTTGGTTTCTGGATCGAGCACGCGCTTCCAGCTCCATTCGAAATCTTTCGCGGTCAGCGGCGTGCCATCCGACCATTTCAGCCCTTCACGCAGCGTAAAGGTGAACTCGGTGACGTCAGCATTGGCTTCCATCTTTTCCGCGCAGCCCATTTGGACCGAGCCATCGCGCTGATCGATGTACACCAATCCTTCAAACAGGTTTTGCAGTTGCTCAAGCCCCTTGCCGCCCGACGTCACACCTGGGTCGAAATCCGTTGGCTCTCCCTCGGGCAAACGAATCACCTGCTCCTCGGCAAGCTCCTCTCCCTGCAAGAGTGTGTTCATCAAGCGCAAGCGATTGATGGGACCGGCGGCTGCGCCGAGCGGCGTCACGCTGCCCAAGGCAACCGTCCCTGCCCCGAGCGCCGCGCCACGGCGAAGCAGATCCCGCCGAGACAATGCCGTTTTCTGGTGGTCTCCATTTCGGGTAGTCATGGATTCCCTCCTTGAATCCTGTGCCAGGGCACACGCTTGCCCAATGGTCACTGCCGCGCGGATTGTAGCACCGGTTGCAGAGGTGAAAGACATCCTGCCGGCTGGTGTGATCTGGCGCACACCCAGCCACACCAAGGCTTCGAGCGCAAGGGTGGCCACGCGGGTCAGCGTCGTTTCACAATGACCAATGCTCAACCTGCCGGCACGGCAGACACGGAGGTCTCCCATGCGCAAACGTATCTATTCGACACTGATAGCCGTGGCGATGATGGCAGTTGGTCATTCAGTTGCTCAAGGAGCGCAGCAAGCGACGCCAGCAGCTGAGCTTGGTCCCCCAACCCCGGCGGAGTGCCAAATCACTCCCCGTTCCGAGGCGGAGATTGACGCGCTGGCGGCAACGCCACGTGCCACTCCAGCCACACCAGTGGCTGCCGAGCCCACGGCCCTCCCCCAAGGTGAGGCAGTGGATGCCGCGACTGTTGCGGAGATCATGCGAACGCTGCGCGAGGTGATCGCCTGCAGCCAGGCTGGCGATGTTGGCCGCTTGCTCGCGCTGTACACCAGCGAGTACATCTCGCGGGAGATCCTGGCTCCGGAACCCTTGCCGATTGTGCCGGGACACCGCCCTGCCGGCACTCCGCAACCACCATCACCACCCGCGGTCATCGATCTCACGCCAGTCATCCTCGAGGCACGACTCCTGCCGGATGGACGAGTCGCGGCGCTGGTGACCATCGCTGAGCCGGGATCGCCTGTCGATGTCGTCTGGTTCAAGCGAGTTGGTGACCGATGGCTGATCGATGAGATCCGGCCGGCCGTGCTCGGACCGGGTACGCCGCCAGCCTCCCCGTTGCCTGAAGATGTGACAACGAGCGCGCTCATCAAGGCAATCTTGGCCGACGCGGCCTCGCGGCTCGGCGTCAGCCCAGATCAGGTCATCATCGTGGCGATTGAGCCGGTGGACTGGCCCGATACCTCGCTAGGATGCCCCAAGGAAGGCGAGTTCTACGCGCAGGTCATCACACCTGGGTACCGCGTGATCGTGGCAACCAGTGATCGACGCCTGGAGTATCACACCGACCGCACGGCGCACTTCGTGCTCTGCGAGAGACCGTCCTGAGTACACTCAGGAAGTTTCTCTGGCAAGCCATGTTGTTACGTTTCTGTAGCGATCATCGCGTACTTCGTCGCGATCTTTCGGCCCCTTCCATCCTAATCTGCAAGCGAGGTGATCGAGACGGGGCCGATCACCCAGGCTCGCACAGGAACTCGCATCACCCGTCCGCGAGCCGGCTTGAAAGACCGGAGCAACATTCGTCAGGAGTATCTCAAGAGCGATGGTCTTGATCTGGGCAAAGGAGGTGTGCCATGGTCATGACGCGGACAAAGGCGTATGTCCTCACCGCGATTTCAGCGGTCGTTTACGTTCTGCTCTTCTGGATCTTTACCGATGGGCTGTTTAGCCTGAAAGGAGATGTGCTCTTCTCGCAGAAGAATCCTCGCGACGGCATTACAATCATTACCGACGGCACGATATGGACGTATGTGCTCCTCGCGCTGATCATCATCGCTGGCGTCTATGAGGCGCAGAAGATTCCCGCCGAGGGCATCGAGCTCAAATTCAAGATCGAGGAGATGACGCCGGGGCAGATTCACGATCCTGTTTGGTGGCAGCTGCTGCTGGGCAACATTTTCCTGAGCGTTTTTTGGCTCCCGTTGCGCTTCTTTGTTGGCCGGGAGTGGCTGGCCGCTGGCGAGCACAAGCTCCGCGATAGCGCCTGGATGGATGGCGGCAAAGCGCTCGTTTCGGGCAATCCCGATGCCCCTGGCTTTTGGGAGCGGATTGTTTCGCCAGAGCAAGCGCCGAACCCGACCTACGGCTGGTTCAATGACTTCATTCAGTACATGATCGATCACGGGTGGGCGAGCTGGTTCGCGAAGCTGATCGCCATCGGCGAGACGCTGGTCGGCATTGGGCTCCTGGTTGGTGCGCTCGTTGGGATCGCCGCGTTCTTCGGCTCCTTCATGAACTTCAACTTCCTGCTTGCCGGCACCGCCAGCAGCAACCCCGTGCTCTTCGGTCTGAGCGTGTTCATCATCCTCGCCTGGAAGGTCGCTGGTTACTGGGGCCTCGACCGCTACCTGCTGCCGGCGCTTGGCACACCCTGGCAGCCCGGGAAGCTGGTGTACCGCGAGCCTGGCCGGCCCCAACCCACGCCAAGCCCCGCTGACTAACCTCAGGGCACGCGGGCGCGGCCTTCCACATCATGCGGCGGAGCCGGGTTGCCTGACCCGGCTCCATCGCGTTGGGCACAGCGTCCCGGTGTAGGCTGGGCACTGTTCGTGTTGTTTCGTGTTCGTCCGAGATTGCATCCGTGGCGATGATGACAGGATTGCTGGCTTTGTAGCCAGCGTTTTGGTGGCCGTGCATCCCGAGCCCACGGGCGGGAAAGCCCCCAAAGCCACCTCATTGCTTTCTCGTTGTTCCTCGTTGATTTTCGTGTACGGACATCACGCGCCGGAAAGCTGATGATAAGATCCGGCAGACGCTGATGCTACACGTAGCACGCCCATGAGGAGCAAGCCATGCCGTATGCCGAGGTGAACGACCTCCGGATGTATTACGAGGAGATAGGGATAGGCAGCGGCGTGCCGCTCATCCTCATGCACGGCGCGACCGGCTCGATCGACGATCCCACCTTTAGCTGGGCTGAATTGATGCCGGCATTTGCCGAGCACTACCGGTGCATCCATATCGAGCACCGCGGCCATGGCCGCACCAACAACCCGGCTGGCAAACTGACCTACTTCATGATCGCCGATGATGTCTGCCGCTTCATCGAGCAACTCAACCTCGCTCCCGCCCACATCGCCGGTGTCAGCGACGGCGGCATCGTCGCCTTGACGATCGGAATGACAAGACCGGAGCTCGCTCGCACGCTCGTCACCGTCGGCCCGAATTACTACAACGACGAGCTGGTGAAGGAAGCTAACCGGTTCGCGGATGTTGCCCGCTATGAGCGAAATCCGGCAGCCGCGGCCGATATGGCCCGCCGGCATGACCGGAACAAAGCGCCAGGTTATTGGAAGGATCTCGTTCGGCAGCTCGCGGAAAATCTGGCGGTCAATCCCAATTATTCGGTTGAGGACCTGCAGCGCATCCCCGTGCCAACGCTGCTCATGGCCGGCGAGGATGACCTCTGGGGCAATCTCGATCAGATGGTGACGATGCGCAAGAACATTCCCACCAGCGAGTTGCTGATCATTAACCATGCCCCACATGAGATCCAGCATACGCATCCCTGGATCGTCGGCCCGGTCGTGCTCGATTTCCTGGCCCGCCATCCCGGCACATGAGGGACGTGACACAGAGAGTGCTGGGTGCATGAGGTGCGTGATGGTAGGTCATTCCTCAAGAGAGATCACGATTCGCCCCCTCCGGGCGAGCGAGCAGGAGGCCGCGCGGCGGCTCATCCTCGCCGGGCTAGGCGAGCACTTCGGCTGGATTGATGAGACACTCAACCCAGACCTGCGCGACATCGAGGCCGCCTATCTGCGGCCCGGCCATTGCTTCCTCGTCGCTGAGATCGCTGGCACCATCGCCGGCACTGGTGCCCTGGTGAGCGATGCACCTGGCGTGGGGCGCATTGTGCGCGTCTCGGTTGATCAACGATATCGAGGCCGGGGCATCGGCCGGCGCCTGGTCCAGCAACTCGTGGCAGCAGCGCACGCGCGTGGGTACCAGCGCGTTGTCTGTGAAACCAATGACGATTGGGATGCCGCGATTGCGCTCTATCGCGCCTGTGGCTTTGCAGAGGAAGCCCGGCGCGACGGCTGCGTGCATTTTGCGCTCGATCTCACGTCCTCAGCCGGCACTGCGCAACGTCCTTAGACATCAGACACGTGCCACGCCCGGCCGGTCAAGGGACAGCCTTCTTGACCACAAGGTCGAAGGCGGTGCGGGCAAGCTCGTCCTCCTCATGCCGCAACGTAAAGACGTATCGTCCTGGCTCGTTCAGGTGGACGTTGGCGACCTTGAGCACGAACGGCACGGCTTGCTCCGAGCCCTCCCGGAGATGCACGGGCCGGCCAACAGTCACGACCGGCTTTACTGGTGGATCAAGCAGCGGCACGCCGTCTTCCGTCTCAAGCTGCACCGTGAACTGGAGGGGACGGTTCGTCTCGATCCATGGCACGATGACGCGTACGGCGAGGTCGAAGCTCCGCGACAAGGGAAGGTGTGGCGTAGCCAGCCGTTCCCAGCCACCGCCCAGGATGTACAGCTTGCCATCCGCGACCTGCGCTGCATCGGCAAGCAGGAAGCAATCAACGCGTGGCACGCGGCTCTCCCATTCCCCGATTTCCAAGCGGCATGAGCGAGAAGCCTCCGGCGCCGCGGTGCAGACAATGACAGGGCTTCCCACGGCGAACGCCGTCAGGCGTGGCATCCAGGCCGCACCTGGCGGATGCTATGGCTCAAGAGGACGCCGTGGCTGATCGGGCTCGACCGGTATGCCATCATCGTCCAGCACGCGCGCCGGGCGCAGCGCGTCCGGATCCGAGGGGCGGATCAGCGGAGGGAGCGTGCGCCGGGGAGGACGGCGCTCACTGACATCATCGTCCATCACGGGATCAACCGGCCGATCATCGGGGTCACGATAGTTGGGCATACGCTTCCTCCTCACTCTTGATCGCATCGAGCACGTCACGCAGGCTGTACGTTATACCCGGTTTGCCGCGTTCATGCATCTCCATTTTGGCATGCTCGCCCATCATACTTGGGATGTCCGAAAAGTGCCTCTGGCTGCTGGCAAGATCGCCACGG
>JBHOQQ010000147.1:0-2445 GCA_042408955.1 Thermomicrobiales bacterium | reverse complement strand
GACTATCTCTCGAAACCGTACCGGCCAGCCGAGCTCGTTGCGGCCATCGAGCGGGCGGTGGCCGTGGGACGGCAGCGAGCACCATCCTCGGTGCCGCTTGAGGCGAGCCGTGGCTGAATCGAACAGGAGTGGATCTCCCCTTGGAGGTCTCCACATGAATCCGGCACCCCCGCGAATGTTCGCGCATCTGCCTCGGGTGGCTGCCGCCTTGGCGATGCTCATTGGCATGACAGCGATGGCTGGCTGGCTTGATAGCAGCGGGACGATCGTCCGCCAGGCCCCCGAGGTGCTCCGCATGCGCCTCACGACTGCGATCGGGATCGTACTGCTCGGGCTGGCGCTCTGGAGGAAATCGCGGCCGGAGCCTAGCTCGTCGCGCCGCCATGATGTTCTCGGTGACGCGCTGGCAGCAACCGCCGCGCTCACTGGCCTCACTGTGCTCGTCGCGAACGAGGTTCTGCCAGACGCTTTTGAACGCAACCTGCTGCTGAATCCCGTGCAGGTACCGCTGCCTGATTCGCAGCCTCTGTCATTACCGCGGATGGCACCGCTCATGCTGGTCATGCTCGGCGTGGCGCTGCTCACGCTCGACCGGCGGCGCGCGGTGGCGCAATGGCTGTCCGCGGCGGCCGGCGCTGTTGCCGTCTTTGGTGTGCACTTCGTGGTGGTACAAAAGCTCTACCAGGATGGCGGCGCGCTCGCCCAGCGGATCGCGGTGCAGGCTGCCTTCGCTCTCGGGGTGCTGGCGGCGGGTATACTCGTTGCCCGGCCGTCCATAGGCTTTTGGGAGGTATTGTTTGATAACGGTCCTGGCGGAATCGTCGTCCGGCGCCTCTTGCCAGCGATACTGATCGTGCCGCTTGCGCTCACGGGCGTCTTGACACTCGCGCATCGCACTGGGCTTCTTTTGAAAATCGATGCTGGCACCGGCTTAGTCACGCTCGCGATTCTGATCAATTGCGGGCTAGTTCTCCTGCTGGGGCGCCAGCTCTCCCACGCCGATCTGCGGCGAAGCACGGCCGAGCAGAGATTGCGTCACGCCGACGACCGTTATCGCGCCCTCGTTCAGCAGGCGTCGGACATCATTTGCGTGATGGATGCCAATGGCAAGCGCTGGTACGTGAGCCCGTCCATCGAGCGCGTCCTTGGTTACGCTGCGGAAACGTTCTTGGCCTATCGGCTCGAGGATCTGATCCATCCTGATGATCGGGAAGCATTTCACTACCTGTTCGAGCGCACCAAGGCGGGCGATGAATCCGTCGTTGCGCGCTACCGGGCGCGGCATCAGGATGGATCCTGGCGGTGGTTTGAAACGGTTGGGCGCAATCTTCTCCACGATCCCAGCGTGCGCGGGTTGGTCTTTACCGCTCGGGATATTACTGAGCGTGTCCGCGTAGAAGATGAGCTGCGGCGCGCACAAGCGGAGCTGGAGGAGCGCGTCCGAGAGCGGACGGCCGAGCTGGCGGCGGCGAACGAGGCGCTGCTGGAAAGCTCGTTGCGCTATCGCTTCCTGGCCGACGCGATGCCGCAAATGGTCTGGACCACGCGGCCCGATGGCTCGGTCGACTACTTCAATCAGCGCTGGTACGAGTACACCGGGTTGTCACCCGAACAGTCGCTTGGCTGGGGATGGCAAGCCGCCCTTCACCCCGACGATGTGGCTCGCTGCACCGAGCGCTGGCTGACAGCAGTCCGGACTGGCGAACCCTACGAGATTGAATATCGCTTCAAGCGAGCTTCCGATGGCGCCTACCGCTGGCAACTCGGCCGTGGTGTGCCCTTGCGCGACCGGGACGGGCAGATCGTGCAATGGGTTGGGACCTGCACCGATATTGAGGATTTCAAGCGAGTCACCGCCGAAGTCATCGCTGCGCGCAACGAGCTCGAGCGCCGCGTCGAGGAACGGACGGCCGAGCTGGCAGCAGCCAATGAAGCGCTGTTGCGGGAAGCTGAAGAGCACCGGCGGACGGCGGCCGCCCTGCGCGAGAGCGAAGAATTGCTTCGCCTGACGCTGAGTGGAACGCGGATCGGCACGTGGGATTGGGATCCCGTGACCGGGATCACGGAGTGGTCGGATCATCTCCGGGCGCTGATGGGTATTCCCGCGGACCAGCAACTGACCGCCGATTCCATCTTGGCAATGGTGCACCCAGATGACCGCGAGCGCGTCCTCGCGGTCATCGCCGAGGCGAGGGCGAACCAGAAGGAATACGTGATTGAGATGCGCATGGTGCGGCCAGATGGCGAAATCCGCTGGCTCTCGAACCGGGGCGTGCCGCTGCTCGATGCCAACGGCCGGGAACAGCGCATCGTCGGTACGGCGATCGACATCACGGAGCGAAAGCTTGCCGAGGCAGCACTGCGTGAGAGTGAAGCGCGCTTCCGCGCCCTCAGCGAGTCGTCCCCGGTTGGCATCTATGAGACCGATACTGATGGCCGGTGCCG
>JBHOQQ010000146.1:0-42224 GCA_042408955.1 Thermomicrobiales bacterium | reverse complement strand
GCGTGTAGCTTGGAAACGGCGGAAGCGCGCCTGAAACGACAGTGGCCGGGCTGATCCGCCCGGCCACGAATTCCGCAGAGATATCGGCAATTTTCCTGGCTGGGGAGCAGGGATTCGAACCCCAACTACCTGATCCAGAGTCAGGCGTCCTACCGTTAGACGACTCCCCAATGTCTCGCATAGTATACCAAGTCCAAAAGCGACGCGTCGAATTGCAATCACCATCCTCCGTCAGCAGCCCATGGGCCGCCAAAAACACTTGGACGATCCGCGCTCGGCACCGTCAGGATGCTAGACTCCAAGCAGCATGTTCGGAAGCGACGCACGCCCCGCTGTGGATTGATACGGAAGTGAACCAGCAAGAACCATCAGCTTCACCCTTTCACGCACTGCTCCAGGGCCTCAACGCGGAACAGCAGAAGGCCGTCACCTTGATCCACGGCCCCGTGCTCGTTGTGGCCGGCCCTGGGTCAGGAAAAACTCGCGTCCTCACCCATCGGATCGCCTACCTGGTCGAAGCCTGCGGTGTGGCCCCCGAGCGCATCCTTGCGGTCACCTTTACCAACAAGGCCGCCCGCGAAATGCGCGAGCGCATCGGCCGGCTAATCGGCAATGGCGCGTCCGAAGGCTTGGTCATGGGCACGTTCCATTCCTTTGGCGCACGATTGCTTCGCCAAAATCCAGGCCTTGTCGCCGACCGCCTCGGCATTTTGCCCAACTTCCTGATTTACGACGATGCCGACCAGCTCGCCATCGTCAAACAAGCGATCCTCTCAATTGGCATGGACCCGAAGCAGGTTGCTCCACGGCGGATGCTGTCACGCATCTCCGCGGCCAAGACGCAGATCCTGACGCCGGCAGAATTTGAAGCCCAAGTCGAATCCTACGACGATGAGGTCGTCGCCCGCGTCTACCGGGAATACCAGCGAGCGCTCCGGCGTGCCAACGCTGTCGACTTCGACGATCTGCTCGGCCTGCCCATCCGGCTCTTCGACGAAGCTCCCGGCCTTTTGGAGCACTATCAGGAGCAATTCCTCCACATCCTCGTCGACGAATATCAAGACACCAACCGGGTCCAATATGTCCTCGTGGCAGCACTCGCTGCAAAGCATCGCAATCTCTTCGTCGTCGGCGATCCTGACCAATCGATCTACGGCTGGCGCCAAGCCGATATCCGCAACATCCTCGACTTCGAGCGGGAATTCCCAGACGCCAAGCGCATCCATCTCGAGCTCAATTACCGCTCGACACGACGGATCGTCACCGCGGCCGACCGCGTCATTCGCGAAAACACGCAACGCATCGACCGCCGCCTGCGCACGGACAATGAGGACGGCGAGCCGATCGTCATCAAGGAGCTTGCCGACCAGAATCATGAAGCGACTTTCATCCTGAGCGAAATTCGACGGCTGATGCACCAGCATGGACTGTCTCCGGACGATTTCGCGGTGATGTATCGAACGACCGCCCAAAGCCGGGTGATCGAAACCGCGTTCCGAAATGGTGACATTCCCTACCGCATCGTCGGAGGCGTCAGGTTCTACGACCGCAAGGAGGTCAGGGACATCCTCGCTGTCCTCCGCCTTCTCTACAATCCGGCGGACGAAGTCAGCCTTGAACGCATCATTGAGCAATTTCCGATTGGCCGCGGGATCGGTCCTAAAACGCTCGACTCGTTGCGCACTTGGGCGGCGCTCAACCGCGTGCCCTTGCTCGATGCGTTCATGGCCACAGCCAGCACGAACGGCACAGTGCCACCACCCGACTTGCCGAGCTCTGCTTGGGCGCCGGTCGCCCGCCTCGGAGCGGTCTTCGCCGGTCTCCGATCAGACATGGATCGCGTGACCCTCACCGAGTTGTTTGACCGCATCGTCGAGCGGACTGGATATGAAGCAACGTTCGACCACCAAGACGAGGAGTCGATGCAGCGGTGGGCAAATGTGCTGGAGCTGCGGACAGCGCTTGGCGAGTACGACCAGCTTCCGCCGTCTGTTGCACTCTCCACCTACCTTGAGCAAGTCGCGCTGATCTCCGACGTTGATGAACTCAATGATCAGGATCGCGGCAAAGTAACCCTCATCACTCTGCATTCGGCAAAGGGTCTCGAATTCCCCGTGGTGTTTATCGCCGGAGTCGAAGAAGGGCTCCTTCCGATTAGCCGGGCCGTTGAGGCCGAGTTCTCCGACCCAATGCCACTCGAAGAAGAGCGGCGGTTGTTCTACGTCGGCATGACTCGTGCCCAAAAGCTCCTCTACATCACGTATGCTGCGACGCGGGTCGCCTATGGCCGCTTTCAGTCGAGTCTGCCATCGCGGTTCCTTGGCTCGCTGCCGCAGGAGAGCCTCCGTGATCATGGCACCCGCGGGGTTCGCCCTCGCGCAGCAGCAGGGTTGGTTGAGCGCGTCCGCGAAGGCGGCGTCGGTCGGTCCTCGCCGCCTGTGGATTTGGAAGCAGGGAGGGAGTCAGTTGCAGCGCCTGGCCGGCGCACCCACACCTCATACCGGCCTGGGCAGCGGGTTTTTCACCAGAAGTTCGGCGAAGGTGTCATCGCAGCAGTCAAGAAGACGGCCAGCGACCAAGAGCTGACGATCGAGTTCATCCGCCACGGCCGGAAACTGCTGCTCGCCAGCCTCGCTCCTCTGGATGTCGTTCCAGACGTGTGCTAATCAAGTGGTTTGGTGCAGCGTGTCCAGCTTCGAGGCTAGCCCTCCGCCCAGATGTCCGTACGCGTTGTACAATCGCGCCGAGGCAGGTGATGATGGGGACGACGATCGAAGGAACGACGATCAGGGAACACTTCGAAGCCGCTGAGCGAGCGAATCTTGCCCCGGCCGCAACCTTGAGCGAGACCGCAACCCGCCGCCGTCCCGAAGAGCCGTGCGCGCTGCGGACGGCGTTTCAACGTGACCGCGATCGCATCATCCACAGCAAAAGCTTCCGCCGGCTCATGCATAAGACCCAAGTCTTCATCGCGCCGGCCGGGGACCATTACCGTACCCGCCTCACGCACACGCTTGAAGTCACACAAATTGCGCGCACTATTGGCCGGGCGCTCCGCCTCAACGAGGACCTCATCGAGGCCATCGCGCTCGGACACGACCTTGGTCACACGCCGTTTGGACATGCAGGAGAGACGGCACTCGCGGAAATCCTTCCCGGCTTCCGCCATAATGAGCAATCGCTACGCGTCGTGGATGTGCTGGAAAAAGGTGGCAAAGGGCTCAACTTGACCGAGCCGGTTCGAGACGGCATCTTGCGCCACTCGAAACCGCACGACGAGATCACCGGCGCTGCCTCCGGCCAACCCGGCTCGCTGGAAGGCGAGGTGGTCAAGATTGCCGACGGCGTGGCCTACATCAACCACGATCTCGACGACGCCATCCGTGCGAACCTGGTCAGTCCCACTGACCTTCCCTCGATCGTCGTCGAGGTGCTCGGCACGACGCACGCGCAGCGCATCAACACGCTCGTCTCGGATATCGTGATGCACTCGACAACCAGTTCCGTCCCAGGAAAGATCGCCATGTCTGCCCCGGTGCAAGAGGCCGCCAATGCGCTCCGCCGCTTCTTGTTCGAGTGCGTCTACAACCCGCTGAACGAGCGGGACGACACGCGCCGTGCTCAGCACGTCATTCACGAGCTCGGGAGATACTTCCTTGCCAATCCGCTGCGGCTGCCCCCGGAACACCGGCTCCGCGACCGGGAAGATCCTCCCGAGCGACTGGTGGCCGACTATATCGCGAGCATGACGGACCGCTTTGCGGTCGAGCTCTTCAAGCGATTGTTCGTTCCACGCTTTTGGTCTGCATGAGCGCCGGGCGGCGCGGTTGCCGCCAACTTTGGGTGGTCAGACGCACTAGCGACGTTCACCCACGATGAGGAAACGATGGCACGAGACGCAGTTGCCGAGGTTCGAGATCGCACCGACATCGTTGAGCTCGTGTCGCAGTATGTCTCGCTCAAGCGGACGGGCCGGAACTACAAGGGGCTGTGTCCTTTTCACCAAGAGAAGACACCTTCATTTGTCGTCTTTCCGGATTCCGGGAATTTTCACTGCTTCGGCTGCGGCAAAGGGGGAGATGTCTTCACCTTCTATATGCAAATCGAGCACGTGGAATTCCGAGAAGCGCTGGCAGAGCTGGCGAAGCGCGCCGGCGTCGAACTTTCGACGGTGCCCACCGTGGCGCCCGCTGTTGACGCGCATCGCCAGCGTCTGATCGAGCTCAACGAGCTCGCCGCAACATTCTTCAGCCACATCCTTAGCCAATCCGCGGCAGGCGCGGCCGGTCGCCAGCTTGCCAGCCAGCGCGGACTCTCATCGGAGATCATCGCTCGCTTCGGCCTTGGATTCGCTCCGGACTCTTGGGATGCTCTCCACCGCTATCTCGCCTCCCGTGGCGTCGATCCCGCGCTTGCTGCCGAGGCTGGTCTC
The DNA here is from genome assembly GCA_042408955.1 of Thermomicrobiales bacterium. Lineage (GTDB taxonomy): Bacteria > Chloroflexota > Chloroflexia > Thermomicrobiales > UBA6265 > CALGSZ01. The sequence goes on along the minus strand of JBHOQQ010000146.1, from coordinate 37,792 downwards.
TTGCAGGCCCGGGAATCCGGCGGCTATTACGATCGCTTTCGCAACCGGCTGATGTTTCCAATTCGCAATCGCGAGGGGCGGGTGGTCGGTTTCGGCGGACGCGCGCTCGGTGATGCCCAGCCCAAATACGTGAATTCGCCCCAAACGCCAGTCTTTGACAAGAGCACGCTCCTGTACGCGCTCGATCTCGCCCAGGACGAGATCCGCAAGCGAGACCAGGTGGTCATCGTCGAAGGCTATATGGATGCCATTGCAGCTCACCAATACGGCCATGCGAACGTGGTTGCGGCCATGGGCACCGCACTCACCGAAGCACAGATTGATCAGATTAAACGCTTGACGAAGCGGATCGTACTCGCTCTCGATGCCGACGCTGCCGGCCAGATGGCCACCTTGCGAGGGTTCGATGCAATGCAGCGCTCGCTCGATGCGGACGCCGTCCCCGTCCCCGACGCCCTGGGCATCATTCGCTTCGAGCGCCGGCTCAACGCTGAAATTTCCATCGTTCAGCTGCCCGAGGGGAAAGATCCCGACGAGCTGATTCGGAAGGCGCCCGAGCGCTGGCCAGAGGTTGTCGCCTCAGCTCGGCCGTTCCTTGACTTTTACATCGATGTTGTGACCAAAGATGTGGCGCCGAACGATGCCCGGGCAAAATCTGAGGCCGTCAGCCGAGTCGTCCCAGTCCTCCGGCAGATGGCAGACCGGGTGATGCAGGCACACTATGTCCACCTGCTCGCCCAGCGCCTGCGGATCGACGAACGCGTCGTAAGCGCTGAGCTCCATCGCGCAGCCCTGCAGCGTACGGCCCAACCTGAGCGCCGGCCGCCAGCACAAGCCCCGGCTCCCCGGACATCCCATGAGGATTACCTGTTGGCGCTCCTCCTCCGCCACCGCGCGATCTGCCGAAACGTGCTGCCGCTTGTGCCCGAAGACGATGTGCTCGACTCCCGCAATCGAGCGCTGCTCACCGTTCTCCGGGACGAGCGGATTCCATGGGAGCTTGAGCCCCTCCAGATTATCGCCGGGCTGGCTGATCCCCTTGCCGACCATGCGGAGCGCTTACTGACGCTCCTCGAAGGCAAGCCTGCCCAGCTTCCAGGTCAGATTCAGCGGGAGGCCCAACAAACGCTCGATCTTCTCGGAAAAGAGCGATATGCCTTCCTGCTGCGCCAGCTGAACCTGCAAATCGCCGAGGCTGAACAAGCCAAGGACGAGGAAGCGCTCGCCTCTCTCAAGCAGCAGCTCGCTGCCCTGGCCGACCGTCACCGCGCGTTCTACCCGCCACCTTCGCCGTATTTCCGCGACACTCGTGATAAGGCGCCGGCGAATTCGATCGTTCGCGTTAGCTGAGCGCCGCTGCCACCGCTGCCACGAGAAAATCATCATGCTCCGGCAAGACGGTCCGGAGGTCGAGCACGTACTGGCCAGCATCGACGTAGCCATAGACGCGAGGCGAGCCGGTGCGCAGCCGGTGCCCGATCTGGTCAGCCGACAGCCCATCCGCGACCAGGGCGATGCCAAAGCTCGGCAAGGTCTGGCCGGGGAGGGAACCACCCCCGATCGTTGCAACAGTCTCCCGAACGGCGGCATGCACGCTCTGTGCCACTAAGGGGCGGGCGATGGTCTCGGCTCGCGCACGTAGATCGGCAGCAGGTACCGCGATCATGCGCCAGACCGGAATCTTCTGAACTGCCTCGCCGCGGGCAAAGTGCCGCAGCGTGGCCGCTAACCCAGCCAAACACGTCTTGTCCGCCCGGAGCGCTCGGGCGAGTGGATGGGTCGCGATCCTTCTGATCCACTCTCGCTTGCCGACGATGATGCCAGCTTGCGGTCCGCCCAGCAGCTTGTCGCCGCTCACGGTGACGATCGTGGCCCCAGCGGCTAGGCTTTCGGCAATCGTTGGCTCATGCTCCAATCCGAACTGCTCGGTGGCAAGCAGCGCACCACTTCCTTGGTCTTCAACCAGCGGCAAGCCGAGCGGCGCCACTAGTGCCGCGAGCTCACCGATCGTTGGCGATGCCGTAAACCCGGAAATGCGGAAATTACTCGGATGAACTTTCAGGATGAGGGCAGTCCGGTCTGAGAGCGCCGCGGCATAATCGCTGGCATAGGTGCGGTTGGTCGTCCCCACCTCGACGAGCTGAGCCCCGCTCTGCCGCAACACATCAGGGATGCGAAAGCCCCCTCCAATTTCGACTGCCTCACCACGCGAGACGATCACTTCCCGACCCGCCGCGAGCGCCGACAGGGTGAGGAACACCGCGGCGGCGTTGTTGTTCACAACAACAGCCTCCTCCGCCCCGGTCAGCAGGCGCATCAGCGTCGAGATTTCCTGGAGCCTCCCTCCTCGCTCATTCGACGCGGGATCGAGCTCCAGCGTCACGCTGCTGCCTGCCGCCGCGGCCATTGCTTTGGCCGTGTCCTCACTGACTGGCGCGCGGCCCAGATTGGTATGGATGATGACGCCCGTGGCATTGATCACTGGTTCAAGACGTGGCCGCTCCAACTCGCACAAGGCACGCAGTGCGCCGGCAATGATCGTTTCGCGATCGAGCGATTCACCACGGGTGATCCGCTCACGAACAGCGGCGAGGTGTTCTTGAAAGAAGGCGGTCAGGGGCTCGTCAGCCAGCGTCGTTAGGCGCTGGGCGCGGGCCAGCGCAATCAGCCGGGAAACAGAGGGAATCGCGGCAAAGGCCGAGCGCTGGCCCAAGGACATCGGTTGGTCCGCATCCGTCTTGGCCATCGGAAGCTCCTCACCAACAACAAAATGGGAGCGCCGAGTTGACGCTCCCTCGTCATGGTCGGGGAGAGAGGATTTGAACCTCCGACCTCAGCGTCCCGAACGCTGCGCGCTAACCGGACTGCGCTACTCCCCGTCTCGCTCGCGGGCATCCCAAAACTGGCATCCCTGCGGCACCGCGTCAAATGCTACCACACATCCAGATCCGGAGACAACCGCTTGCACGGCCTTTGGCCCCTGGGACGCAACGACGCAATTGGGCTGGCGTCCCGCTTGCAACGAGCAAGCGTTATATCGCTAGAGAACCATGCCCCCGCGTTGGTTTCGGGCCACAAGAAATGTCGTTCGTTCTGTTGTTGCTTGCAGCAACAACGATCGCTCATGCGTCGCAATGTGTTCGTTCACTATGACCGTACACGAGCTTTGGTCTTTCAACCTCTGTCTGTGGTAGGATGCAGCTGGTGGGTCTACGTTGTGAGCCCGCGTAGCTCAGAGGATAGAGCGCCGCCGTCCTAAGGCGGGCGTCGGGGGTTCGAGTCCCTCCGCGGGCACTCTCACCACGCCTTGCGATCTCCGGCTCCCCACTTCGACATAGCGCTCCGAGCTCGCGTCCCTTGCCTTGCCCTCCCTTCCACGAGCGTTTGCTATCATTCGGGAAGTGACTACGCACGGACTCGCATTGGCATTCCCGTGCGCACGCGACCGGCGAGACCGGCTCAGCCTCGGACGGTTCACGCCGGCCCGCGTTACGGACGATTTGGCGACTCTGACGACATTCGCTCGACCGGGCGAGAAGGATGATTCGGAACGTGAAGACCTATGACTACCCTGGGCCGTCTGTCTTCGGATTCGAGACGGACACCCTCAGGCGCGTTGCCTCGATTTCGGTTCATACATCCCCGCTCGCTGCGCTCGGCAGCAAAGATGCCGGGGGCATGAATGTCTATGTTCGCGAGCTCGCCTGCCACACCACCGCTCTCGGCATCCCCGTCGACGTCTTCACCCGCCGCACCGATCCCCTCGCTCCAGAAACCTCAGAAATTTGCCCCGGCGTGACCGTGATTTCCATTCCAGCCGGACCTCCCGCGCCGGTCGATAAGAACGAACTCTTTACCTACCTACCTGAATTTGCGGAAAACATGGCGCTCTACGCGCTGAGGAATGGCGTTCGCTACGACGTGGTGCATGCCCACTATTGGCTGTCCGGTTGGGTCGCGCATTTGCTCAAGCGGTATTGGGACACGCCATTTGTGCATATGTTTCATACGCTGGCACACATGAAGAATGCCGTTTCACCATATCCCAACGCGAAACCACTCTGCGCGCTCGGATCGAGCGCCAGCTTATCGACCTGGCCGATGCGCTCATCGCCGCCAATCCAGCCGAGCGGGCCGATCTCATTTGGCGCCAGCACACACCCGCTGACAAGATCTGCACGATCCCGCCTGGCGTCGATGTCGAGCTCTTTACTCCGCGCAATCAAGAGGTATCGCGGCGGCTCATCCATCCCGAGCTTCGAGGCAACGTCATCACGTTCGTCGGCCGGGTCGATCCGATCAAGGGTATCGACACGTTGCTCGATCTGGCGGTGAGGTTGGCCCAGCGCGATATCCCCTTCACCGTGATTTTTGTCGGTGGAGATCTCGATGCCAAAGGGGCGCCAGCGGGGGCGCTGGCCGATGTCGCGGAAGCGACTGATCGGCTCGGCGTGCGAGACCGGTTTCTCTTTGTCGGCGCTCAGCCGCAAAATCAACTGCCTCTTTTTTACAGCGCCGCCGATGTCGTGATCGTCCCGTCGCGCTACGAATCGTTTGGCCTCGTCGCAGTGGAGGCGATGGCATGTGGCGTGCCCGTGGTCGCTTCTCGTGTCGGTGGCCTCGTCTACACGATCGAAGACGGAGAGACCGGGTTCCTCGTGCCGTTCAATGATGCTGATGCGTTTGCTGACCGGTGTCAGGCACTCTTCATGAACCCGGCGCTTCGTGCCCAATTAGGCGCGCAGGGGCATGTGTCCGCCCAGCGCTTTGCCTGGCCCGCGGTCGCCGAATCCGTCCTCCACGTCTACCAGCGGCTCGCCACTGGCTCCCGCTCGAACCTCTGCTGCCCGGAGGAGATCTTCGCCTGAACCGGATGAATCACGGTCGATGGAGACGCCGTCCCATGCCAGGCTGCCATTTGTTGCGCGAGACTGACGCGCCAAGATGCGCCACGTTTGTCCTCACAGAATCGTGCACAGCATCGTGACCAATGCAGAGACCGTGTGGCCTGGCGCTGATTCGCTGGTGCCTGGCCTACAGTCGACGGATCATGCATGGGCGGCACCCAGCGCCCGCGCATCCCGCATACAGGAAGATCTGGTCGAGCCCGCAAGCGACGCCTATCGCCACTCGGCATCCAATCAGCCGTATCCATCGTGCGGGGTCCGTCTATCGTCATCCCGTTCGCGTTAGCGCGTTCGCGAACGGAATGACAGTGGAGCGCTCGGAGCGGCGGTGCTTCGCCTCGGACTGCCGCGCGGACCGGTAGTAACGAGAGATCCCGCGCTACGCGAACGGAATGACGAGGGGCTGCGTCGCGGAATGACGAACAGGGCTGGCGCAGCATGTTTGTCCGATGAGGCGAGAAGCTCTGCCTAATACCCGCGCACCGCGGTGAGGCCGATAGCAGAGGAGTAACCTAAGCTGTCCCCGGCTGGGGGTTTACGCGCTCTCGCGTCTCCCCACCGAGGTGGATTCATCGCGCGGGAACTTGAGCCTTGCGCGAACTTCGTTCACGCCCGGCTGCACAACGCATCGAGACTTGACTCAGCCAAGTTTGCTCCCGAGCGACGACCTCGCAGAGACAGCCGGGACGCCTACACGCAGCGCGACAACAAGATCGGGGGTGAGCATATCCCACCCCCGCGACAGCGCATTATGGAAGTCTTGGCAGTGTTGCTCAAGACGAGAGCCGCTCGACCGCGTGCCGGAAGATGCCCAGGAATTGGCGGATCTGCTCCTCGGTGACCACGAGTGGAGGCACAATGCGGATCGCTTGGTCCCACGTTCCGCAGGTGATGAGGAGCACCTTCTCCTCTAGGCACATCCTAATCACCTGATTGACTGCCTCGGGATTCGGTGAGCCATCCGGCTTGACGAATTCCACCGCGACCATCAATCCCAAGCCCCGCACATCCCCAATCACCGGATGAGCAGCCTGAATCTCTCGCAAGCCCGCCATCAAAATCTCGCCCATGCGCGCGGCATTCTCGGGCAACCGCTCCTCGCGCATGACCTGAAGCGTCGCGACTGCCGCGGCAGTTCCGACCGCATTGCCGCCATAGGTGCCACCGTGCGCACCCGGCGCCCACTTGTCCATCAGCGCCCGGTCGGCAACCACCGCTGCCACAGGCATACCCGAGGCGATCCCCTTCGCGACCGTGATGATATCTGGCACCACGTCGTAGTGCTCAAAGCACCACATCTTGCCGGTGCGGCCCATCCCGGTTTGGATCTCGTCCATGATGAGGAGAATGCCATGCTTGGTGCACAACTCCCGCACCATCTGGACCCAGCGCTTGGTCGGGAAGAGATAGCCCCCTTCCCCGATCGCAGATTCCATCAGGATCGCGGCCACATCGTCGGGCATGACCATCGTATCGAAGAGGTGCTCCAATTCTGCGAAATAGTGGAGATCGGCATCCTCTTTCGGGCCTTTGTAGGGGCTGCGGAAAAGGTATGGATACGGAGCGTAGTAGACGCTTGGCAATAGCGGCTCGTAGTGGCCCCGCACCTTGACCCGTGACGACGTCACCGCCATCGCCGCGTGGGTGCGTCCATGAAACGCTCCCCGAAAGGCGATAATCGCCGGCCGGCGCGTCGCCGCTTTGGCAAGTTTGATCGCGCCTTCCACCGCCTCAGCGCCGCTATTTGTCCAGAAGACTTGATTGAGCGACGGTGGCAAGGTGGCAGTCAGCTCGACGGCAGCTTTCATCATCGGCTCGTGCGCCAGAATGTTTTGCTGCGCATGGATGATACGCGCCGCTTGCTCTTGGATCGCCCGAACGACCCGCGGGTGGCAGTGGCCGGTGTTGACCACCGCGATACCGGACGTGAAGTCCATGTACCGCGTGCCATTCACATCCCACACGTAGATTCCTTCCGCGCGGTCTACCACCACTGGCGAGTAGCGGCCCACGACGCGGGGGATGAGCACCTGGGGATCAAGCGCAAGTTGTGCCACCTTCTCTTCTCCTTTATGTCAATCTTATCCGGCGGTATCCACCGGGCCGTTCACACACTCGCGGCAGCCCGTAGGGACGAGGACCGGAGCAGGTTACGCGCCTGACTTTTTCTCCCGCTCCCGCAGTTGCTTGTAATACTTCTTAGGTTTGGGGATCGGACGCGCCTCCTCTGCTGCCCGGCGCTCCCGCGCGGCGGCGGCAGCTTGATCGAGCTGCTCCTCCAGCAGGGCAAGATCGTTGTAGATACGAGTGTTCGAGTTCGCCTCCGGCCTGCGCATCAAGAGCCGCACGAGCTGGAGCAACGATGGTGCGGATGCCGTCTGCGCCGCGGGCAACGACGCGCGCCGCATGATGTCGTCAACGAGCCGGAGTGTCGCCGGATCTGCTCCGTTCTCCACCAAGCGGTCGCGGATGACTTGGAGTCCTTCTGCAACGTTCATGGGCATGCCCTCCGCTCTCCGCACCTCCGCCAACGCTCGCGTTACGCACGCGCCGGCTGGAGTATAGCACCGGCTCATCTGCCGGCGGCCACGGCGTGGTAGAATGCATCAATTGGTTGCCAGGGGTGCGCGGCGCGCTGAGAGTGCGGCCAATAGGTCGCCAACCCTCCGAACCTGATCCGGGTCATACCGGCGAAGGGACGGCAACTCTCCCCCAAGCGGGGTCGCTACAAGCGCCGGCGGTACCCACCGTCGGCGTTTGAATTTAGAGAAAGGCGTGGCGTGACAGACAGCGACACCATGACCGGGCCAACTATCCCCAAGGCGATGACCATCGCCGGATCAGACTCTGGCGCGGGCGCGGGCATTCAAGCGGATCTGAAAACCTTTGCCGCGCTCGGAGTGTATGGCACGTCGGCCATCACGGCGATTACCGCCCAAAATACGCGCGGGGTCTCCGCAATCGCCGAGGTCCCAGAGGAGGTTGTGGCCGCGCAGATTGACGCTGTGCTGGAGGATATCGGCGCCGACGCGATCAAGACCGGGATGCTTTCCAGCGCCCCCATCATCGAGGCTGTCGCTGACCGTCTGAATGCTTGGGGGATCGCCAATCTTGTCGTGGACCCGGTCATGGTCGCAAAGAGCGGTGACCAGCTCCTTCAGCCGAGCGCGGTCGATGCGCTGCGCAAGCTTCTTTTGCCGATCGCCCTGATCGTCACGCCAAATTTGCCGGAGGCCGAAGTCCTTGCAGGTCGCACGATCGCATCGCGATCCGATGCCTACTCCGCAGCCGCAGCCATCGCCGAGCTCGGGCCGCGATACGTCGTGATCAAGGGAGGTCACGGTGATGGCTCGCCGGTGGACATCATCTTCGACGGGCTAACCTTCATCGAGCTTGCTGCCGAGCGCATCGAGACCCGAAATACGCACGGCACGGGCTGCACCTTCTCGGCCGCGATCGCTGCTCACCTGGCTCACGGCGCGCCACCCGTGCAAGCGATCTCCGCGGCGAAGGCCTATCTCACAGAAGCGCTGCGGACCAGCTATGCAATCGGCGCCGGACACTCCCCAGTCAATCACTTTCATTCTGTACGGTTTGTGGAGCCGCCCGTCACCGCCCGAAAGGAGGGCTAGATGGCTGTTCGAGAAGATCATCCGCTAACGATCGCCGGGAAGACGTTTACCAGCCGCCTGATGCTCGGCACGGGCAAATACCGATCCACGGAAGAAATGCTCGCTGCGTTCGCGGCTTCCGGAGCGGAGATCATCACCGTTGCCCTGCGGCGCATTGATTTCGATGACCCGAAGAGCAGATCGGTCCTCGAAGCAGTGGACTGGACGAAGTACACCATTCTGCCGAACACCGCCGGCTGCCGCACGCCGGAGGAGGCGATCCGCATCGCGCGCATGGCGCGAGCAATGGAGCTTTCAAACTGGATTAAGCTCGAAGTGATCCCCGATCCCAAATACCTTTTGCCGGATCCGATTGGCACCTACGAGGCCGCGCGCGTGCTGATTGATGAGGGCTTCGTCGTCCTGCCGTACATTGGCGCCGATCCAGTGCTGGCCAAGCGCCTCGAAGAGCTTGGCACGGCAACAGTCATGCCGCTTGGCTCGCCCATCGGCTCGGGCCAAGGGCTGATCAGCATTGACGCGATTCGCATCATTATCGAACAGGCGACTGTTCCGGTCGTCGTAGACGCGGGAATCGGCGTTCCCTCGGATGCGGCGCAAGCCATGGAAGCGGGAGCAGATGCGGTGTTAGTCAACACCGCCGTGGCGCTGGCCGACAATCCGCCGCTCATGGCAGAGGCTATGGCCGAAGGTGTCCGAGCAGGGCGCAAGGCATTCCTCGCGGGCCGCATCCCGCGCAAGCCGTATGCGTCGGCAAGTAGCCCACTTGAGGGGATCGTTGCCGCACGATAGCTCGTTTCACCGCCAAATGCGAGCCACGCTGCTCCAGAAACTCACGGTCTACTTGGTGGCCGACCCAGATTTGGCGGCTGGGGATGTGTTACGGACCGTGGACCTGGCACTGGCAGGCGGCGTGACAGCCGTCCAGCTTCGCGCCAAGCGCCTCTCTGATCGAGAGGCTCTCGCGCTGGCGCGCGCGCTTCGCGTACGGTGTGCTGCCGCAGGTGCCCTCTTTTTCGTCAATGATCGCCTGGATCTGGCGCTGGCCGGGGGCGCCGATGGTGTCCACCTGGGTGTGGACGATTTGCCACTGCCAGATGCGCGGCGTCTGGCCGGTCCTAGCCTCATCATCGGGTATTCTCCGGAAACGGACGAGCAGGTGATGCAGGCCGCCGAAGCAGGTGCCGACTACTTGGGTATCGGCCCCGTGTTCGGCACGCAGTCGAAAGCCGATGCCGGACCGAGAATCGGTCTTGGCGTCCTGCACCGGCGGACTCGGCTCACCACGCTGCCCGTCATTGGTATCGGCGGAATTGGACCTGCCCACGCCGGCCGTGTGATCGCATCCGGCGCGGTCGGTGTAGCAGTAGCCGGCGCGATCCTCCGGTCATCGTCGCCAAGGGAGATCGCGCAGGAGATCAAAGAAGCGGTCCTCCACGCCAAGTCAACTCCGCCATCGCCGCCACACGTTCCCCGGCTAATGCTCGTTACCGATCGCACGCAGTGCGTGTTGCCACTCCGCGAGCTTGTCTGCCGCTGCTTGGATGCGGGCGTGGATCTCGTGCAAATCCGGGAGAAGCAAGCAACCACTGGCGAGCGGATGGCAGTCGTGGAGGAACTGTTGCAAGCTGGCGTTCCGGGGTCATCCCTCTCGATCAACGACGATCTTGATGTTGCGCTGCACTTCGGGACCGGCCTCCACCTTCCGGAGCGTTCGATCACGCCCCTGGCCGCGCGCGATCTGCTTGGTCCCAACGTGCTGATTGGCAGATCGGTGCATACGCCAGCCGAGGCAGAGCGTTCGCAAGGGGCCGACTACGTTATTGCCGGGCATGTCTTCCCCACGCCGAGCAAGCAGGGATTAGCACCGCTCGGGCTCGAAGGGCTCCGGCGTATCGTCGAAGCTTCCCCGGTTCCAGTTCTCGCAATTGGCGGCATCACGGCCGAGCGCGTTGCCGAGGTGATCGGTGCAGGAGCAGCGGGAGTGGCGGTCATGTCCGCATTGAGCGCCTCACGCCATCCCGAGCAAGCCGCCAGCGAGCTCCGTGATGCCCTCCGCGCGGCTTTGAAAGGAGTGCAATGAGCATGGAAGCAACGACTACGACCATCACCGTTACGATCAATGGCAAGGACGTCACCCTTGAGTCCGGCACGACGGTCGCCGCGTTCCTGGCGAGCAAGGGATACCACGAGCGACTCGTCGTCGTAGAAGTGAATGAGGCTATCGTTCCCAGGTCAGCCTACGCGACGACGACCTTCGCGCCAGGTGACCGCGTGGAGATCGTCCACTTTGTCGGCGGCGGCTAACCCTCGTCCTCCCAGGGCAACCACAGGCAGCGCCGCAAGTCCACCCGGTACTCGGCAATGAAAGGCACTCCTTCTGCCATCAGCAGCTGCTTCATCACATCAGGATGTCCGAAGTGCCAGCCCCCGCTGAGCTCTCCGTACCGATTGACGACGCGGTGACAGGGAAGATCGTCCGGAGCGGCGTGCAGAGCCCAGCCGACCATTCGGGCTCCACGCACCGATCCAAGTGATCGCGCGATAGCGCCGTAGGTGGTCACGCGGCCGTGCGGGATGCGCGCGACAATCGCGTACACGCACTCGACGAATCCTGGACTAGCTTGGTCGCTCATGCGAATTGTTCACCCCTCGGATGATGACGTCGCCTTGCCAGCCGCCGGCAATCCATGCACACCGGCTCCACGTATCTGCCAAAGGGTATACTTCTGAGGATACGTCGCCACTGACTGGTGAGGCGACGCCTTCCGACGTCGCATAGTGAGTTTATTGCCCATGAAGACACTGTTAACCAAGATACTTGGCGATCCGAATACCAAAGCAATCAAGCAGCTCTTGCCGATTGTTGATGAGATTAATGCGCTTGAGCCGGAGATGCAGGCCAAGTCCGATGCCGAGCTTCGCTCGTTTGGTGACGAACTGAGGCGGCGGTATGAGGATGGCGAGAGCCTGGACAACTTGCTACCGGAGTCGTTTGCCGCGACGCGGGAAGCTGCGCGCCGGGCACTTGGGCAGCGCCATTATGACGTGCAGCTCATGGGCGGAATCGTCCTCCATCAGGGCAAGATCGCCGAGATGAAAACCGGCGAGGGGAAGACGCTGACCGCGACGACAGCCGTCGCGCTCAATGCCCTGACCGGGCGTGGCGTTCACGTCGTCACGGTCAACGACTACCTCGCCAAGCGTGACACCCAATGGATGGGCCGCGTGTACCATGCCTTGGGTTTATCGGTTGGCTGCATTCAGCATGACGAGGCATTTCTCTTCGACCCGGAGTGGCAGTCCCCCGATCCCCGGCTTGCGTTCCTCCGGCCTGTGCCGCGGAAGGAAGCCTACGCGGCAGACATCACCTATGGCACGAATAATGAGTTCGGCTTCGACTACTTGCGTGACAACATGGTCGTCTCTATTGACCAATGCGTGCAGCGCGACCTTGTCTATGCCATCGTTGATGAAGTGGACAATATTCTGATTGATGAGGCGCGAACGCCGCTGATCATCTCCGGCCAGGCCGAACGATCAACGGACAGATACTATCAGTTCGCCGAGATCGTGCGAAAGCTCCGGGAAGGCCGGGATTACACTGTCGACCACAAGCACAAGACGGCGACGCTCACGGAAGACGGCATCGACCGCGTCGAGGAGATGCTGGGCATACCGGCTGGTGAGAGTCTTTTCGACGACCGGTACATTGAGCTTACGCATTACTTGGAGAACGCGCTCAAAGCCCAAGCCGTCTATCACCGCGACAAAGACTACATCGTCCGAGACGGCGAGGTCATCATCGTGGATGAGTTCACTGGCCGGATGATGATCGGTCGCCGGTGGAGCGAGGGATTGCACCAGGCCATCGAGGCAAAGGAAGGGGTCAAGGTCCAGCGCCAGAACGTGACCATGGCCACGATCACCTTCCAAAACTACTTCCGCATGTATGAGAAGCTGGCGGGCATGACGGGCACGGCCAAGACCGAGGCCGAGGAATTCCTGCGCATCTATAACCTCGATGTCGTCGTGATCCCCACCCACCGGCCGATGATTCGGATTGATCATCCTGATCTCGTCTTCAAGAACGAGCGGGGGAAGTTCCGCGCCGTCATTCAAGAGATCAAGGAGATGCGGGAGCGAGGCCGCCCGGTGCTCGTCGGAACCACGTCGGTGGAGACATCCGAGCGTCTCAGCGAAATGCTGAAACGCGAAGGCATCGAGCACCAGGTCCTCAATGCCAAGCATCACGAACGAGAGGCTGCCATTATTGCCCAGGCGGGCATGCCAGGCGCGGTCACCATCGCGACCAACATGGCCGGGCGCGGCACGGACATCATTCTTGGTGGCAACCCTGAGCCCGAGATCGCGGCGGTGATGGCTGATGAATCGCTGACTCCAGAGCAGCGAGAGGCCCGCATCCGCCAGATTCGTGAGGAATGGCAGAAGCGCCACGAAGCCGTCGTCAATGCTGGCGGCTTGCACATCATCGGCACTGAGCGCCATGAGGCGCGCCGGATTGATAATCAGCTTCGTGGCCGCGCTGGCCGCCAGGGCGACCCTGGTTCATCGCGGTTTTATGTCTCTCTTGAAGATGAGTTGATGCGGCGTTTCGGATCCGAGCGCATCTCCAGCCTCATGGAGCGGCTCGGCATGGAAGAGGATGTGCCGATCGAGCACCGCCTAATCTCCAAATCGATCGAAAGCGCCCAGACGAAGGTCGAAGGTCACAATTTCGATATCCGGCGCCACGTCGTCCAATACGACGACGTCATGAACCGGCATCGAGAGGTCATCTACGCCGACCGCCGCCAGATTGTGGCCGGCGAGGATATGTCACAGAAGGTTGCCGATCTGATCAGCGCTGAGATCGAGGCAATCGTCGACGCCCGCATCCCACAAAAGGGCGAAGAGATCAATTATCAAGGCATCATTGACGCGTTCCGTGCGCTCATTCCGAACGCAAAGGTCACCCTGGCCGATATCGAAGGGCTTGACCGCGAAGGGATTCTTGACGCGTTGGAAGAGGATGCCGAGCGAGCGTACGCCGAGGTGGAAGCGCGGTTCGGCTCCGAAGTTATGCGACAAGTGGAGCGCCATGTGCTCTTAGCGGTCATCGACCGGTTGTGGGTCGAGCACCTGACCGCAATGGACGACCTGCGCGAAGGTGTTGGGCTTCAAGCGTATGGACAGCGAGACCCACTCGTCGTCTATAAGACCGAGGGGTATCGCATGTTCCAGCGCCTCTTGGACAACATCCAGCACGATGTCGTCCACACGCTGTTCCGGGTTCAACCGGTTATCGCTCAGCAACCTGTCCGCACTCGCCTCACCGAAGAAGCGGTGGCAAACCGAGATGGGGCGGCGCAAGGTGGCACAAAGAAGCGCAAGATCGGCGTCAACGACCCGTGCCCATGCGGCAGCGGCAAGAAATACAAGCACTGTCATGGCCGTGTTGGGAGCCGTGCCACCGTCTAGCACACGGCTCTCAACGCGCTCGACCGAGCTTACCGGGCGACGGCTTACGCGAATTCTTCGTCGTACCCTTGAAAATCGCGGATCAGCTCGCGCACGTCGTTGATAACGGCGTTGGCGGCTTTGATGACCTGATCGCGGCGCTCTTTGCTGAGCATCGCGTAGAAGATAATTCCGGTTGCCGCACCCGCCCAGAACAACGCCGCGCCTGCGCCCTTGCCAACATGAACGGTTGCCTCCGCGGCATGCGCGGTAGCTTCCTTGGCGCGTTCCCCGACATCCTCAGCCCGTTCGGTGACCGCTTCGATGCGCTCGGAGACCGCGTGCGTCGCCTCCTTTGCCCGGCGCTCCGCCGTCACCACTAAACGTGTCGCGGGCTCGGCGACCTCTTCCTGTGCCTCTTCCGCGGCTTCGGCAGCTTTCTCACGCGCAGCTTGCCACAGTTCCAATGCCGCCGAGGCCGCGTTGAGCGCCACCTCACGCAGGCTTGGCACGACATCGTCCGATACGCGGTGAGTGAAATGAGGAAGCCGCTTCTTCGCGGTCTCCGCCAGCGTGCGAGCCTCCTTCGCACGCTCGGCGCCAAGCAATGCGCGCGTAGCCGCCTGCTCGATGATCGACTGTGCGAGCGCGGCAGCCTGCTCACGCATCGCTTGCACGGTATCGCTTGCCCGATCAGCCATCGGTGCTCCCTTCTTCTTAGACTGCCACGGCCGAATCACGACTCGTCCCCTCACGCTGTCACACTGCCACGTGTCCTTCTCGCGAAACAATCCTAATGCAACCGGCGTTCCAATGCCTGCATTGCCATGCCGGACTTTTGTGTCTGCCCGGCAGGTTGTCTCACGAAAGAGGGAGTCCGTATACTCCTCCCGATGAACGTGTGTTCTTTTTCCCGGCCACGCTATGACGTGGTCGTCGTCGGCGCCGGACATGCTGGATGCGAAGCCGCGCTCGCGGCTGCGCGGGCCGGATGCACGACGCTCGTCCTCACGCCAAACCTCGACCGCGTCGGTTACATGCCGTGCAATCCGTCCATCGGTGGCCCTGGCAAGAGCCACATCGTCGCTGAGATCGACGCGCTCGGAGGCGAAATGGCGCGAGCGGCCGATCGGGCGGCCCTCCAGCTCCGCCTGCTCAACACCAGCAAAGGGCCGGCCGTGCAGGCAATCCGGGCACAGGAAGACAAGCTCCTCTACGCGCTGGCAATGAAAGAAGCGCTCGAGAATCAGCCAAGACTGGAACTCTGCCAGGACGAGGTGGTTGGCCTTCGGTTTCGTCCCGGACCGGATGGGCGTCCCGAAGTCTGTGGCATCGTCGCGAGATCGCGTGGCGAGATTGAGGCCACGGCGGCCATCATCACGGCCGGAACCTTTCTCCGTGGCGCGTTGATCGCGGGCGAATCGCGCGCGGGTGGCGCTCGGGCTGGCGATCGCGCCGACGACGCGCTGGCGGCCTCGCTTGCCGAACACGGCTTCCTCCTGCGCCGCTTGAAGACCGGCACTCCGCCTCGCGTCGATGCCAGGAGTGTTGATTTTTCGTGCTGTGAGGCCCAGCACGGCAGCGATGAGCCGCTGTGGTTGAGCCGGGACGGCGCGTCGGGGAACCTCGATCTCCTGACGCTTCCTCCCCTTCGCAACCACCTGTGCTCTCCATCCACCTGGCGGCCACAGCTAGCTTGCTACCGGCTCAGCACGAATTCCTCCACGCATGACATCATCCGGGCGAACCTCCATCGTGCCCCGATGTTCAACGGTGCCATCCAAGGCATCGGTCCCCGGTATTGCCCCTCAGTCGAGGATAAGGTGGCTCGTTTCCCGGACAAAAGCTCGCACCCCATCTTCCTGGAGTCGGAGGGTTGGCGCACCACCGAGCTTTATGTCCAGGGCATGAGCACGAGCCTTCCATTCGATGTGCAAGACGCCATGCTGCGCACCATTCCCGCGCTTCGGAACGCGCGCATCACGCGCTTTGGCTACGCTGTCGAGTATGACGCGATCGATCCGAGCGAGCTCAGCCCGACGATGGAAGCCAGGCGCGTACGCAATCTGTTCCTCGCTGGGCAAGTCAATGGCACGTCCGGGTACGAGGAAGCCGCTGGTCAGGGCATCTTGGCCGGACTCAACGCGGCCAACGCCGTGCTCGGCAGGCCGCTCATGGTGCTCGGCCGAGATCAAGCCTATATCGGCGTCATGGCCGATGACCTCTCGACCAAGCCTTTTGACGAGCCGTATCGCATGCTCACCTCGCGGGCAGAATACCGCCTCCTGCTTCGTCCCGACACCGCCGACGATCGTCTCGCGAGCCTCGCGTACGAGCACGGCCTTATCGGCCGGGATCGCTACGATGCCGTCCTCGCCGAGCGACGGCTGCTCGACGCGGCCCGTGATGAGCTTCGAGCAGCACGGATCCTCCCGCACATCGTGGAAGACGGCGATGATGTGGTGTCCAAACTCGGGCCGGTCAACCAACCCACCACCCTTGAGACACTCTTGCGGCGTCCTGGCACAACGCTGGACGACCTCCGAGACGCGCTGGAAGCGCTCGGCTGCCAGGCCGTCAGGCGCCTATCGCCACGGTTGCTGCGGCGCTTGGAGGACGAGGTGAAATACGGCGCCTTCATCGAGCGCGAGGCCAGGGAAGTGGCTCGGCGGGCGGCGCTTGAGCGGCGGCCATTGCCTCCTCACCTCAATTATGATGAGATTGTGGGTCTGCGCTTTGAGGCGCGGCAGAAACTGGCGCGTTACCGCCCCCGCACGTTTGGCGAGGCGAGCAGGCTGCCAGGCGTCACTCCAGCAGACGTTGCTGTACTCTTGATTCATGCTTCCCGCCTGGAGGCCGCGTCTCGGTGAAAGTCCTCATCATTTCCGATGTGCATGCCAACCTCGTCGCGCTCGAGGCCGTTCTTGCTGACTGCCAAGACTACGACGCAATTTGGAACATTGGTGATACCATCGGCTATGGCCCGAAGCCCCGCGAGTGCCTCGACCTCATGGTAGATCTCGGCGCAAACCCGGTGCTCGTCGGCAATCATGACCTCGCATGTATCGGTGAGATCGACATCTCCGAATTCAATCCCGTCGCACAAGTCGCGTCGCGGTGGACGGCTCTTCAACTTGGCATGGATCATCGCGCCTATCTCTGTGAATTGCCGGCCATTACCACGGTTGAAGAGTACACGCTGGCACACGGCAGCCCACGCTCACCGATTTGGGAGTACGTCACGACTGCAACTATTGCCACAGAAAACTTTGCATGTTTCGAAACGAACGTCTGCTTTATCGGCCATACTCACATCGCGATGTTTGCCTTTTTGCGCGAGGGATCTTCCGTCGCCGAGCTGCATCCACTCCGCCATGGTGAAACGCTCGATCTCCAGCGCGGACGCTTTATCATCAACCCTGGAAGTGTCGGCCAACCGCGTGACCGGGACCCACGCGCCGCGTATGCCGTGCTCGATACCGATCGCGGCACCGTCACCGCCTATCGCGTTGCCTACGATGTCGCGGCCACGCAGCGCCAAATGGCCTTAGCAAACTTGCCAGAAATTTTGATTTCCCGCCTGGCACACGGCATGTGATCATTGCGTGCGGCGGTGTTGCCGGTCATACTTCGCGACTGGTTCACCGTTAGCCGATGGGACAGGGTAAGGACGGAGCGGTAATCGGATCGATGTCGGCCAGCTACGAGCGAGTGATCGTGCCGGTAAACGGCTCGAAAGGAGACGAGCGAGTTCTGACGCTCGTCGGAGAAATCGTCCACCGGCATCCAGCGTTTATCACGCTAATTTATGTCGTAGAGGTTCTCCAATCGATGCCTCTTGATGCCGAGCTTCCTGACGAAATCGACAAAGGCGAGCAAATTCTCACTCGCGCCGAGCGATTCGCCCGGTCGTTGCTTGGCAATAAAGGGGACAGGGTCACCACCGATCTGCTTCAGGCACGATCGGCCGGTGCCGCCATCGTTGATGAAGCGATCGAGCGCCATGCGGACGCGATCATCATGGCAACCATCAATCGAGTCAAACACGGTCGCTCGACAATCGGCGAAACGGCGCCATATGTGCTCAAGAATGCGCCCTGCGAGGTGATTGTCGTGCGGCTGGCGCAGGAGTAGCGCGGGGAGATCGTGCAACGATGAAGGTCGTGATTATGGGCTGCGGCCGCGTCGGCGCCAGGATTGCCTCAATCCTTGATCACAATGGTCATGATGTGTCCGTAATTGATACCGATCCGCGCGCGTTTCGCCGCCTTGCTCCGGATTTTGGGGGGCAAACGATCATTGGGACGGGTATTGACGAGGACGTGCTCCGCTCCGCTGGCATTGAGGAGGCCACGGCTTTCATTGCGGTGACTAATGGTGATAACCGCAATATTATGGCCGCCCAAGTGGCACGGCACGTCTTCAACGTCCCAGAGGTGATCTGCCGGATCTATGACCCGGTGCGGGAAGATACGTACCGGCGGCTCGGCCTGACCACCGTCTGTCCCACCACGACAATCTCCGCCATCATTCTTGACCATGTCATTGGGGCAGGTGAGTCCTTGGCAGTTGGGCGCAGCCAGGAGTCCTAACGATGTATGTGATCGTGGTTGGCGGCGGCAAGGTTGGCTACTACCTCACCAAAACCCTCCTCTCTGAGGGCTATGAGGTGTTATTGATCGAGCGAAACCCTGAGAAAGTGGAGAACTTCCAAGAAATCTTCGGCTCGGTCGTGATCGCGGGTGATGGCGCCGAGGCATCCACCCTGGCAGCGGCCGGAGCGGCTCGGGCCGACGTCGTGATCGCCGTGACAGGTGAGGACGAGGATAATCTCGTCATCTGCCAGATGGCCAAGCAGAAATTCCACGTCGGCCGCACGATCGCACGAGTAAACAACCCGAAAAATGAGCAACTCTTTCGCATGCTCGGTATTGACGTGACGGTCAGCCAAACCAATTACATCCTCCATCTCATTGAGCAATCTATTCCCAATCACCCCTTCGTCCATTTGCTGAGCCTGCGCCACGAAGACCTGGCCATCGTCGATGCGAAAGTCAGCGAAGGCTCTCCAGTGGCACATCGGGCGGTCGGTGAAATCGCTCTACCGCCGAACTGCATTATCGCCGCAATTTTGCGCGGTCCTCAGCTTCTCATCCCAAGTCCCACAACAGAACTCTTACCCGGTGATGATGTGATCGCCATCGCTCACCGTGAGCAAGAAGACGAGTTGCGCCGACTTCTGGTTGCTTGAATCCACGCTTACGTCCGCCCACCTGTCTGCATGGACGCGCCGGAGCAGGCTTCCCTGCACATCACGGTGTTTGATTTGGTCGCCTTCTTTTCGCTCGGCGCTAGTTTTACTGCTGCAACTCACAAATTCAGTGGACACCGGCTGATCCTTGTCTACGGGATCACCGCCATATCTTTGTTGTACGCGAGCCTCCAGACCTGCTCCACCTCAGCGCTCGGGAAACGGCTTAGGCAGGCAAGCCGGTATCAACCGGCTATTTCGCATGCGGCGGCACGTGACCAATTGCATCCTCGGTGCCACCTCCCGCGCGAGCCACAATACCCGCGTTGACCCTACAAACCCAGCTCATGCTGGCTGAGACGCACGGTTCGCTGTTTCATCAGGCCCCAGAAATGGCCTTTGACGCCTGATCCCTGTCTCATGCGGTACGAAGGAGCCAGTGACCTGCGGCCCCGCGGCGGAAGAGATGACATACTGATACAGAGATGATCCGGCCTCGTGCTGGCGCTCCACGATGCCCAGCGCTTCGCGGAGCACCAACAGGCAAATCCCACCCCGGCGGCTGGCGTGCCACCGGTTCGGCGTCAGCCATCCTTCCCCAAGCGTGTGATTGTACGGTTCGTCCGCAACCAGCGGACTGAGGTGATTACGGATAAATGCCTCGCAGCCGGGTAAACTCCGCAACCCGGTCGATGGCGCGAATCAGTGCAGCGGTGCGCATGTGAACGCCGTGCTTTTGAGACGTCGAATACACCGCGTGGAACGATTTGCTCATCACATCCCGCAGCCGCTCATTGACTTGCTCGAGCGTCCACGGGAACCACTGCATCGCCTGCACCCACTCGAAGTAGGAAACCGTCACGCCACCCGCATTCGCGAAAATGTCGGGAAGCACAAACACGCCACGCTCGTAGAGGATCCGATCGGCCTCAGGAAGCGTTGGCCCGTTCGCAGCCTCGGCAATCAACCTTGCCTTGATCCGATCAGCATTGTGCGCCCCGATCTGCCCCTCAAGCGCAGCGGGAATGAGGATGTCGCACGGTAGCTCGAGCAGCGCCTCGTTCGTCACTTCTTCGGTCTCAGGGAATCCGATGACGCTCCCGGTTTGCTGCTTGTGCCGAATCACGGCAGGGATGTCTAAGCCCTTCGGGTTGTAAATGCCGCCTCGCGAATCGCTGACCGCCACCACCTTCGAGCCCAGCTCGGCCATAAGCCTGGCGGCAACTGAGCCAGCATTGCCAAAGCCCTGAACGACGGTGCGGGTCGTCGCCAAATCCATGTTCAGAACCTTCGCCGCTTCCTGTATCGCAAAGACACATCCCCGGCCGGTTGCCTCGTTTCGACCTTCAGAGCCCCCCAACACCAGAGGTTTCCCGGTCACCACACCCGGCACGGAATAGCCAACGTTCATGGAGTATGTGTCCATGATCCAAGCCATGATCTGCGGATTCGTATTGACATCGGGTGCGGGAATATCTTTGTTCGGCCCAATAATGACTGAGATTTCGGCGGTATAGCGGCGAGTCAGATTCTGAAGCTCGTTCTGCGAGAGCAATTTCGGATTGACGGTCACGCCACCCTTGGCACCACCGAAGGGCAACCCAACCACGGCGCACTTCCATGTCATCCACATGGCCAGCGCCCGCACTTCATTGAGTGTCACATTTTGGTGATATCGGATACCGCCCTTAGTGGGACCAGGCCCGGAGTTGTGCTGAACGCGATATCCGGTAAAAACCTGGACGGAGCCATCGTCCATTTCGACAGGGAAGTTCACAATCAGCTCACGTTGACAGTGGCTGAGGATTCGCCGCATGTCATCTTCCAATCCCATGACATCCGCGGCAATATGGAATTGCTCCAGGGCCACGTCAAAGATGTCGCGTTCGGGCTTCGTTGCCAGCGTCCGCTCGAGCGCCTGTGCTCCGACGGTCATCATCAAGGTCTCCTTCACTGCTAGGTGCTGCGACCTACTATCCCTCACCAGAACAATGGCATCGCCCCGATGCGCCACTCACTGGCCACGCAATGCCTGCTCTAGCAGAGCTCGTACCAAATCCGGCCGTGCGCGGCCCCCGGTTCGCTTGATCGTCTCACCGATCAAGCGGCCGATCGCCGCCGTCTTGCCGCGCCGGTAATCCTCGACAGCTTGCGGAAACGCCGCCAGCGTTTCCGCCACTGCTTGCCGAATCACGGCTTCATCGCTCAGCGCCAATAGACTCAATCGCTCTGCCGCTGCTTGCGGCCGCTCACCAGGTTGGAGCTGCGGCAAGAGTTCCCGAGCGGCACGAAGCGTCAGCTTTTCCGTCCCCACTAGCTCAATGAGCTCGCGCAGCTGCGACGCGGTAACCGGCAGCTCCTCCGGCGGCAAGCCTCGCTCCCGCTGCAACCCGAAGACATCGTTCACGATCCAGTTCGCCGCGGTTTTCGCCGCCTCGACACTGGCATCCTCACCGACCACTTCCTCGAAGAAATCCGCAACCGAGCGCTCCGCGGTGAGCAGCGTGGCATCGGAGCGGCTCAGTCCATATTGCACAACGAACCTGTCCCGGCGGGCCAATGGCAATTCCGGCAGCCGGGCACGAATCGCCGCCACCTCAGCCGCAGTGATCGCAAGTGGGGGCAGATCCGGCTCTGGGAAGTAGCGGTAATCGTGGGCTTGCTCTTTGGTGCGTTGCGAAACGGTGACGCCTCGGGCTTCCACCCAGCCCCGCGTCTCCTGCGGTACCGGCTTCCCCGCGGCCAGAAGCTCCCGCTGACGTTGCTCTTCATACCGCAATGCCCGCTCGACCGCCCGGAAGGAGTTCATGTTCTTCACTTCCACCTTCCGTCCACTGACCGAGCCATCGCGGGCACGGGTGGAGACGTTCGCGTCGCAGCGGAACGCGCCCTCCTCCATATTCCCGGTTGACGCCCCGACGTAGCGCAGAATTTGGCGCAGCGCCATCAAATAATCCCGCGCCTCGTCCGGGGAGCGCAGGTCCGGCTCGCCGACGATTTCAATGAGCGGGACGCCCGACCGGTTCAAATCGACGAGACTGACCTCGGTTCCATCCTCGGCAACCCGGTGCAACAGCCGTCCCGTGTCTTCTTCGATATGCACCCGAGTAATGCCGACGCGGCGTAGGCTGCCTCCCGTCTCGAATTCAAGATAGCCATTTACGCAAAGCGGCAAATCGTATTGGGAGATTTGGTATCCCTTTGGCAAGTCGGGATAGACGTAGTTCTTGCGGTCAAGCTTGGAGAAGGCTGGAATCTCACAATTGTGCGCCAGCCCCGTCAAAATACAGGTCTCAAT
Organism: Thermomicrobiales bacterium; assembly: GCA_042408955.1. Taxonomy (GTDB): domain Bacteria; phylum Chloroflexota; class Chloroflexia; order Thermomicrobiales; family UBA6265; genus CALGSZ01. Next base: position 15,244 of record JBHOQQ010000146.1, on the reverse strand, counting down.
CGCCGCGCGATTGATGACGGGAAGCGAGCCTGGGAACCCAGCACAGACGGGGCAGACGTGGGTGTTGGGTGGTGCTGCTGCGTAATCCGCGGAACAACTGCAATACATCTTGCTCCGCGTCAAAAGCTGCGCGTGGACTTCCAATCCGATGATCGTCTCAAATTCGGTTGCGACCGCTATCGACACGCCGCCTCCTCAGGCTTTGCAGCGCCGAGACCCACATGCTGCCCCGCGTTGTTATACCACGATCACTGCAGCTATCCTGTGGGACCGCTGTGACCGCAGCAGCCTGGGCGCCCTCCCCAGCAATTCCACTTAGGCATATCATCCCAAACCCACTGTCAAAGGCAAGAGCGAGCCATCCCCCTATGGTAGACTCTCCCAGGCACGCTCCGGGCAAACCAGGCAGAGTTCGAGCCTGGCGCCCCAACAGCGCCGCCAGCGAATAACCGGAAGATGCCCTAAGGACCACACCGCGAACACGGGTGGTGGAGGCAAGCACCGAGACCATGGTTGCACGCACCGAAACGAAGATGGTAACTGGCAAGATCAACGGCATCGAAGTTACGGTGCCAGCCGGTACCACGATCCTCGAAGCTGCTCGCATGGCCGGGATCGAAATCCCGAACCTCTGTTACCAGCCCCTCCTTCGCCCGTGGGGGTCATGCCGCCTGTGCACAGTGCAAATCCTCGGCAAGCGTGGCGGTCTCGTCGAATCGTGCGCGGCTCCTCTCGGAGAGGGCATGGAGGTCCTGACACATTCGGAAGAATGCATCCAGTCGCGCCAATTCATCCTCCAAATGTACTTGATCGACCACGCGCTGGACTGCCCCACCTGCGATAAGTCTGGTGAGTGCTATCTGCAGGACAACACGTACCTCCACAACGTCGTGACCAATCCGTATCGCCGGCCGAAATTCGCGCAGCCATACATCCACTTCAGCGATCTGATCGACTACAAGTGGGACCGCTGCATCATGTGCAATCGCTGCACCCGCGTCTGCGACGAAATGATCGGTGTGACAGCGATTGAATCCACCTACCGCAGCATGGAGGCGAGTATTAGCCCTGCTTTTGGGTTGGACCTGCGCCAAACGACCTGCACCCACTGCGGCATGTGCATTGCGGTCTGCCCAGTTGGCGCGCTGACCGACCGGCACTTCGCTCACCATCCCTGGGAGCTTGATGCCACTGAGACAATTTGCGGATTTTGCGACGTCGGCTGCACGATCAACATCGAGTCGAACAAAGGGATCGTCCGGCGGACGACGCACCTCTGGGAGCGAGGCGTCAATCACGGGTACACCTGCCGGTGGGGCCGGTGGGGTCATGAGCAGGTGCAGCATCCCGACCGGCTCTACTATCCGCGCGTTCGTGACGAGCGAGGACGCACCTACGAAGTCACCTGGGACGACGCAATTTCCACGATTGCAGATACGCTACGGAACTACCAGGGAGATCAGTTTGCCGCGCTCGCTTCGGCCGACAGCACCAACGAGGAGGTTTACGTCTTCCAGCAGTTCGTGCGCGCCGTGATGGGTACGAACAATATCGACCGAGCCCTCACTCCAAACCAGGTGGCCGTCGAGCGTGCGGTGCGTGCGTCTCTTGGCAAAGACGTGATCAATACGAACAACATGCAGGAGTTCTTCTCCGATGTGAAGTGCGCCCTGCTCGTCGGTCCCGACATTGGCAAGACAGAGCCGGTCGCTTCGTACTGGTTCTACAACGCACGCATTTACCGCGAGATGAAGGTTGTGGTGATCAGCCAGGATGAGTTCCCGCTCTGCCACCGCGGCGACCTCTGGCTGAAACCCAATCCGGGCACGACGGCCACGCTCCTCAATGGCATTGCCCGGCAGATCATTGATCTCGGCCTCGCGTCGGCAAATGTCTCGAACGACCCGGCATTCCTTGCCTGGCGTGAATCGCTCGCGGCCTACGATCCTGCCACTGTGGAGCGCATCACAGGGATTGATGAAGCCCGGCTTAAGCGTGCCGCTGAGATCTACGCGACCGGTGGGGCAGGTATCGGCAAGGCGAAAGATGGCGTTTACCCGCCGGCCCTGATCTACCAAACCGTGGCGCACCAGGGTGAAGGCGGTCTTACCGGCTACGGTGCAGACAACACCAGCATCTCAAACGCGGAGGGCGATCCTGCCGAGATCACGATCGCGTGCAACAACTTGGCGATCCTGACCGGAAATTTGGGACGCGCTGGTGGTGGTGTCGCCGCGTTGCGTGGCCCAGCCAACTACCAAGGTGCCACCGACATGGGAGCGCATCCGGCATTCCTGCCAGGAGGAGCGCCGGTTGACGATGCCGCGGCGCGGTCGGTGTTTGAGCGAGCTTGGCTTAGCCGGTGGTCTGCAACGGTACGCAGATCGGAGAACTTCGGTCCCGTTGAGCGCTTGCCGGAGCGTCCTGGCATTGGGAACGGTGAGCTTGCGGCTGCGATCGAGCGCGGTGAGATTCGAGCGATGGTCATTGATGGCTCGATTCGTGGGCGGCATGATCATCTTGATCCCGATCTCGCTGCCGCGCTTCCCAAGCTCGAATTTCTCGTCGTCATTGATCAATACGATTCGCCACTCGCGCAGCAAGCGCACATCGTGCTGCCAAAGGCGATGGCGCTTGAGAAGGATGGCACGTTTACCAATTTGGACCGGACGGTTCAGCGTGTCCGGGCGGCGGTGCCGCCAATCGGTGAGGCGATGTCGGTCGTGGAGATTGTCAGCCGGCTTGCGCAGCAGTTGGGCTATCAACTCAGTTATCCGCACATGTCACACGTGATGAGCGAGATTGCCCGGCTCGTTCCTGATTATGCCGGCGTTACCTATGCCCGATTGGAGCGTGGAGGTTTGCCGATCCCCGTTTCATCCGTGGCAGATGCGGGAGCTGCGATCCTCACGCCTGGACCAGATGGGCGAGCAACGATTTCGCCACATCTGTTGACCACGGCAGCGGATTAGCTGTCGTTGCTGTCCAGGAACGGCCCGCCGCGAGGCAACAGAGGGAGCGTTGCTATGTTCGACGAAGTCAAGGGGTTCGCGGTCACGTTCAAGCGGCTGCTTGCTCCCAAGATCACGATTCAATATCCCGATGAGCGCAGGGACATGGCGCCCCGGTTCCGTGGTCTACCGGCGCTGCGCTCTGATCCCGAGACTGGCGAGGCGCTGTGTGTCGCCTGCGGGCTCTGTGCCCGAATCTGTCCGACGTCGTGCCTTGAGATGCACGTCGTTCCTTCTGAAGAGGGCGACCGGGAACTAGGCGAGTTTATCCTGCGGGCCGGTCGCTGCATGTTCTGTGGTCTCTGCGCTCAGGTCTGCCCGGTCGACGCGATCACCATGAGCGGTGAATATGAGTTGTCGGTCCTCGATCGGGATGGACTCGTGTACACCAAGACCGAGCTCGCCGCGATTGGAGCCCAGGCGCCAGTGTGGTGGGAAGCCGGCACATCACCGGACGATGCATTGGCGCTGCCAGCAAACAAAAAATCTTGATTCAAAGGCAGCGTCCGAAGATGCGCACGTGCAGCGGGGGCCTCGCGGTGGTCCCCGTCGTCTTTTCTCTTGAAGAGGTAAGTCACCAGACACGAGGCAGTCGCGGTATCCTGCCGCGTAAGATTTGGGGATCAGGACCTCTCTGATCCCTCAGCACGAAACTCCCGAAGGAGGACGACGATGGCCGACAGGTATCCGATCTATCTCGCTGGTGAGTGGGTGGAATCGGACGACCCGCTTGACGTGATCAATCCCTACAACGGCGAGGTAATTGGCACTACGTTCCAGGCAAGCCGCGAGCAACTTGAAATCGCCATCACCGCCGCGCAGGCAGCGTTCCCAATTCTCCGGGCGATGCCGACCTACGACCGTGCGAACATCCTGAAGGCGCTCGCCGCCAAGCTCAAAAGCTGCCGCGATGACGTTGCCCGGATGATCGCGTTGGAAGCTGGCAAACCGATTCGCGACGCGGAGGTCGAGGCAGATCGTGTCGTCTTTACCGTCGAGACAGCCGCTGAGGAAGCGAAGCGCATCGGCGGTGAGGTCATCCCGCTCGACCTGCTCCCCACCTCGAAGGGCAGATTCGGTATTGTGCGGCGGTTTCCGATTGGTCCAATCGCCGGCATCTCACCGTTCAATTTTCCGCTCAATCTTGCCCTGCACAAGCTCGCTCCAGCGCTTGCCTCGGGCAACCCGATTGTGCTTAAGCCACCGTCCAAGGACCCATTGGTCATGCTGATGGTGGCGCGCATGCTGGACGAGATTGGCATTCCCAAGGGGGCGGTCAGCATCCTGCCGATGAGCCGGGCTGTCGGAGACGCGATGGTTGAAGATGACCGGTTCAAACTGCTCTCCTTTACAGGCTCTCCGGATGTAGGCTGGAAAATGAAGCAGCGGGCCGGGATGAAGAAGGTCGTTCTGGAGTTGGGTGGCAACGCGGGCGTCATCGTTGATGAGGATGCCGATCTCGCCTTCGCCGCCCAGCGCGTCCGGGTCGGAGCTTTTGCCTACGCTGGGCAGGTCTGTATCTCGGTTCAGCGCGTGTTCATTCACGAGCGCGTCTATGAGCGTTTCAAGGAGCTTCTCATCGCGGAGACCCAGAAAGTCAAGCTTGGTGACCCGCTTGATCGCTCCACCGACCTTGGTCCGATGATCGACGACAAAGCCGCCATGCGCAGCCAGAGCTGGATCGAGGATGCGGTGAAAGCCGGAGCGCGAGTCCTGACGGGCGGCAAAGCCGAGGGCCGGTTCATGCAGCCGACGATCATCGAGAACGCCCCCAAGGATGCTTTCGTGTGCTCCCGCGAGGCGTTCGCACCGCTGGTCACGATCTTCCCCATTCGCAGCTTCGCCGAGGGTGTGGACGCCGTCAACGACTCGGTGTACGGGCTCCAGGCCGGGGTGTTCACCAACAACCTCGAACGCGCGCTCTACGCGTTCGAGAATATTGAGACCGGTGGCGTCATCATGAACGACATCCCCACCTACCGCATCGACCACATGCCATACGGCGGTGTGAAAGCGTCCGGGCTGAGCCGGGAGGGGATTCGTTACGCCATCGAGGACATGACCGAGATGCGGCTCCTTGTTTTCAATCGCTTGGAGAGCCAGGCCGCGCGCTAACGCGTTATGCGTGCATTCCAAACGCAGGATGATCCATGACTGATGGCACCAGCCGGTGTGGGCGCCGCGATCGCATGGGGACGGCACTGTGGAACCATCTTGCACGGATCGAAACGCCCGCTCCTTGCATCGCCTGGAACTCGGCGAGTCCCATTGCGCTGGGCTCAAGCTCCGGTTCCTCGCTGCGCTCAGGACGCGGCTCATGCAGATAAGCTACCCGAAACGGGCCGGAAATAGTGAAGCACCTGCAATGTAGCCGGCTGAAGCCGGCTTTGTGAGCTCAGTGCGGGGTCTTTGGCCCCGCGGCAGTGTGCCGAGCCGCGGCCCAAGCGAAAAGCGAGAGCGTGGCGCGTCAGCGTCGCTCCCGCCGCGGCACCGGCTCCCGGCCATGGATCATCCGTACATGAGGGCAGTGACCAGCAATGAGGCATTCCAGCTACCTTCAGCGCTGAAGCTCTACCAGGCGCGCTGAGCGGTCACGACGGGACGGCGCCAGGTGCGCGAATGAGGCTCCGGAGCACTGCAAGGTTCTTCCGGTCCTCGGAATCGTCCTTGCCCTTCGGTGTCTCCAGGATGCCCGGCAGGCCAGAAAAACGCTCGTCGTTCAGGAGCAACTCGAACGGCGTCAACCCAAGCGTCCCCTCACCGATGGCGGCATGCCGGTCAATTCGCGAGTCCAATCCTTTGACCGAGTCGTTGAGGTGAAAAACGCGGAGCCAGTCGAACCCGATGACGTCATCGAATGCACGCATTGTGGTCTCGTACGACGCGGCGTCGCGGAGGTCGTAGCCGGCAACAAAGACATGACAGGTGTCAAAACAGACGCCAACTCGCGTCTGGTCCTCGATCAGCTCGATCATCGACGCGATCTCTTCGAACGTTTTGCCCAACATCGTTCCCTGACCGGCTGTGGTTTCCAGGAGCACCGCTGCCCTACCGTGTGGCCGCTCGCTATGGATACGGTTGATCGCCTCAGCGATCCGCCGAATCCCAGCTTCCTCCCCTGCCCCCATGTGTCCTCCCGGGTGCATGACCAGGTACGGAATATCAAGCAGATCACACCGATCTAGCTCGTCAAGCAAGGCCAGCCGGGATTTCTCCCACAGCGCGTCATCGGGAGAGGCGATGTTGATGAGATAGGAGTCGTGGGCGACAACACACTCGCGCGCGACGCCTAGCTCATCCCGCTTCTCCCGAAACCGCATGGCAGTCTCAGGATCGATAGGTTTCGCGCTCCATTGATTGGCGTTTTTCGTAAAGACTTGAAATGCAGTCATGCCCAGCGCCGCCGCCCGGTCGACAGCCAAATCGTGACCACCCGCGATCGAGACATGAGCCCCAAGCTCGAGGACCATGCGCGCAACTCCCTGTCAGCCGTCGTTCCTCGCCGTGCCTCTCAGTATCGCTCTCTTCAGTACCGCTCTTTGAGCGCGCGTTCAATTTCCCGCGTTGCTTCCCGCTCGGCAGCAGCTGCTCGCTTGTCGTAGAGCTTTTTCCCGCGCACGACCCCCAACTCGATCTTGGCACGGCCGCGCTTCAGAACAACCCGCAACGGAACGAGCGTCATCCCCTTTTGCTCGACCATCTGCCGGAGCTCACGAATCTGGGATTTGTGCAGCAGGAGCTTCCTGGGGCGCACTGGATCGTGTTTCGCGTAGCCAGATTGAGCATAGGGGGCGATGTGCGCGCCAATCAACCAAACTTCGCCATTTTCGACGCGTGCGTAGGCCTCAGTGATGGAGATCTTCCCCTCGCGAATCGACTTGATTTCCGTTCCCGTCAGCACAATACCAGCTTCAATCGTTTCGATAATATGGTAATCATGAAAGGCGCGCCGGTTCGTCGTGATCACCCGGTCAGCGCGTCGCTCATCTTGACTCGGTTTGCTTGCGGATTTCGTCGCCATACGTAGGACTATAGGGTGCTGTGATCGCTCCGTCAAACGACGCGGTGGCCGCCACGCCACCGCAAACGCCACTCCAGGATCCGTATGCGGAGATCGCTGATCTCTATGACGTGGAGCACGCCAGCTTCACCGACGATATCGAGTGTTTCCTCAACTTTATCACGGCCGTCGGCGATCCCGTGCTCGAGCTCGCCTGTGGAACCGGCCGCCTGTTACTCCCCATCGCGGATGCGGGTTTCCGGGTGACCGGCATCGACCGATCACCCGCGATGCTGCGCCGCGCCGCCATCGCGGTCACCGAGGCAGGGCTTTCCGACCGGGTCCAGTTGCACGAAGGCGACATGACCGAAGCGGCGATGGCGCCAGGCGGTCCATTCGGCGTCGTGATTATCGCCCTGAACGGGTTGCTCCATGCTCCGGACCTTGGCGCTCAACGAGCGATTTTGCAAGCTGCTCGCGCCGCACTGGATCCTCGCGGACTGCTCCTGCTCGATGTCTTCCATCCCACCCCGGACGCACTCCGAGCATTCGATCACTCCGTCGCTCATGAGGGCACGTGGCACCTGCCGTCCGGTGAGCGCGTCGACAAGTTTTCTACCCGCCGCGTCTTCCCGGCCCGTCAGTTGATCCAAACTGACGTTTGGTACGACCGCCTTGACAAAGATGGTCACGTCCGGCGAATTGCAACGTCGTTTCCCATGCGCTATTTGCATCCAGGAGAGATCGAGCTCCTTTTGGAAATTGCCGGCTTCGCTGATTGGCAGTTCTATGGCAGCTACGAGTTGGACCCTTTCGACGATCACGCCGACAGGATCATTGTGGCCGCTGAAGCGACTGCATCACACAACACGTTCCGCTAGGGATTTCCATCAATCGCCAGGCCAAGCGATACGAGCGGCTCGATTCCAAAGCAAAAGATCGGCGAGGACGATCGCCAGCATCGCTTCCGCCACCGGGACGGCACGCGGACAGACGGAAGGATCGTGGCGCCCTTCGACGACGATCGTGCGGGGCTCAAGTGATGTGCTCACCGTCTGCTGAGGTCGGCTCACCGATGATGTCGGCTTCACGGCCAAGCGGACGATGATGTCCTCCCCGGTCGAGATCCCGCCGAGCATGCCCCCAGCGCTGTTCGTCCGCGTTCGGACTCGCCCGGCCTCCGCATAAAACCAGTCGTTGGCCTGGGAGCCGCGCGTGCGGCTCACCGCAAAGCCGTCGCCAATTTCGACGGCCTTGACCGCTGGAATGCTGAGCATCGCCTGGCCGATCAACGCGTCGAGCTTGTCGAACGTCGGCTCGCCGAGCCCAACGGGTACGCCCGTTGCGCGCACCTCCACGATCCCCCCAAGGCTATCTCCCTCGGCCTTCGCCTGCAGGATCGCCTCGATCATGCGCTCAGCCGCCACCGGGTCTGGGCAGCGAACGATGTTCCGTTCGATTTCCTCGCGATCGAAGGTCTCCATAGCGATGCCGCCAAGTTCGCGAACAAAGCCATAGACCTCGCAGCCGGCAGTGGCGATGATCTTGCGAGCGATTGCGCCAGCCGCGACGCGTCCCCAGGTCTCCCTCGCCGAGGATCGTCCACCTCCACGGTGATCACGATGACCGTATTTCGCCCAATAGGTGAAATCCGCATGGCCAGGGCGAAAAACGTCCCGAAGCGGCTCGTACTTCGAGGAATCTACATCACGGTTATACGTGATGATCGAGATCGGCGCTCCCGTTGTCACACCCTCGAAGACGCCAGAGAGGATTTCCGCCCGGTCTGATTCCGCGCGAGGAGTGGTCACCGCGCTCTGGCCAACTCGCCTTCGATCGAGCTGATACTGAATGTCTTCGACAGTCAGCGGGATGCCAGCCGGGCATCCATCAACCACCACGCCCAGCGCTGGACCGTGGGACTCACCCCATGTCATCAGTCGAAAAATGCGTCCGAAGCTGCTACCCATGTGATCGTAGACTCCTTGAGCACGAATTACCGGTCCATGCTCCCTTGGAATGATTATGCATGCTAAACCGCCTTGTCAGTTCCTGTTGCCTCGAATTCTGACAACATGGTGGCGTCTGGACGTTGCAGCCAGCGTCCGTAGAGACAGTAGTCGCTCGATAAGGACCGCCGGAAGCCGAATGTCTCATAGAGCCGCTGCGACCGCCGGTTGGTTCGTTGCGTGCTAAGCCCGATGCGCCGCGCGCCGGCCTCAGCGAGCCGCTGCACCGCAAACGCAAGCATCTCGCGGCCGAGACCGAAGCCTTGATAGCGTGGGTGAATGGCGATCCGGTCGAGATGTCCCCAACCCCAGTAGCTCGTGATGCCAAAATAGCCGACCGGCTCCTCACCGTCGTCTGCCAGAAACACCTCAACCCCAGGACCCCGCCCATACGCTTGGAATTCCCGGCGGCTGTTCCACCAGATCCACGGAAATGCCGCGTGGTCAAGCGATTCCAAAGCCGCTAGCGTCGCTTCATCCGACAGATTCGCCGGCGTAAATCTCAATCGCTCACCACAGCCGCCAGTGGGAGGGATTCGGTCAAGCTCATACGCAATGACCTCTTCAAGCAGGTGAAAGCCTGCCTTCTGCCAAAATGCGGCTTGACGGATGTCGTCGAGCTCAAGGTAAACAAGCAATCGCGCGTTGGCTTCCTGGCAGCGCAGTGAGGCTGCTTCTAGCAACTCGACCGGATGACGTACGGCAGAAAATTCAACGATCTGCGCAACGTCGTCGCGATGGCGCCAGGGCCCCACCAGCACGAACTCGAGCGTCTCTGGCAGCCACACCGACCGGCCCGGAAACGTGGCGAGGATCAGCCGCGCTTCGTCGAGATCGGTTCGTCCGTTCCAGGTTCGGCGCAGCGCAGCCAAGTCAGATTCTCGCAATGGCCGCACGCGGGAGAGTTGTTCCGTCTGGCGCTTTGCAGGCACAGTCACGGCAGTCGCCACGCCTCAGTGCTCCAGCCACACGCGCTCAAGACCAAGTATCCCGAGCGGTGTGACGGCGAGTCCCTTCACCCAGGGCTTCGCGAGCGTATACGAGACATCGAAGTAGAGCGGTATCACTACATGATCGTCCAGAAGGATCTGCTGCGCGGAGCGATAGAGTTCAATGCGCTTGGCCGGGTCCTGCTCGGCTGCCGCGGCCGCAAGGAGCGCATCGAACCGCTCGTTTGCGTAGTCTACATAGTTGTCAGCCCGCCCGGCGCCGAAGAGAACGAGGAGCAAGCTCTCGGGATCCGGGTAGTCGGCCCCCCAATAGAGCTCGTAGGCTGGGTACTGCCGTCGTACCAGCCCATCGACGTAATCGCTCCACTCGACGTTGATCACCTCAACGCGCAATCCGAGATCGGCTTGAATGGCGTCCCGAAAAGCTTCCGCACCAGCGTACCCGGAGGAGTAGATGCGGATCACTGGCACTCGCTCGGGGCTCCCATACGATGACTTAGCGATCTCTTCTCGCGCGGCCACCAGATCGTAGCCATCCATGCGCGCCGGCCAGCTAACGCCGAGCATGCTGTCGGGGATGAAGCCCTGGGCCGGTGTCACATAGCCACCGTATGTCACCTTCGCGATCTTCTCACGCGGGAATCCGAGGAGGAGTGCCCGCCGGATGTGCGGATCGTTCAACGGCTCGAGATCCGTGCGGAACGCGAGGTAGTCGACATTGAACAAGGGGGTTACCGTCACTTCGTCGCTGAGACCGCTTTCCGGCGATAGCACACGGTCAATCGCCGACACGTCGACGCCAGTGATATCGATCTGGTCAGATTCATAGAGATTGAACGGCTGTGCCGCGCTCGCTCCGAGCCGCAGGACGATGCGTTGCAAGGGAGGAGGCCCGGCAAAATACGTCTCGGATGGTGCAAGCACCAGTTGCGATCCGGGCGACCATTCAGCAACGCGGAACGGGCCACTTCCGTTCGGCGTGCGCCACCAGTCCCCGCCGCGCTCGACGTCACGCCGGTCGACGATCGAGGCCGGGATTGATGCGAGTTTCATGAGGAAGGTCGAGCGGGGTGCAGAAAGCCGAATCTGCACGGTAGACTGATCGATCGCTGTCACTCCCGTCAGTGTCGTCGCTTCACCAGCGATGAGTTGATCGGCCCCTTCGATATCTGACAAGAATGTTGGGCCCGCGAGGAGCGACGCATCACCTCCGGCAGTCGCTGGATCTAGCGCACGCTGCAAGGAAAAGACGACATCGTCCGCGGTAATGCGACGGCCATCCTGAAAGAACGCGTTTTCCCGCAAGGTGAAGGTGTATTCCCTTCCATCCGCGCTCATTTCGATACGGCTTGCGAGTTCCGGAACCGGCTTCAATGCGTCGTCGAATCGCGTTAGCCCACGAAAGATCTGGCGCACGATGAAGGCAGTCGAAAGATCGCGGGTGAACGCGGGATCGAGCGATTCTGGCCCATCGAGCGGCCCTGCCAGACGCAGCGTCTGATCTCCCCGGGGACTCGCTGAGATTGGCTCATCCTTCGCCACGATGATAGTCGTTGAGTTCTGAGGCTGGGCCATCGTCCCGAGTGGGATCAGGGCCACACCCAGTGCAATGAAAAGGTTGAGGCAGATACGAGATAACTCGATTCTCATGACAGGATTCTAGCCTTCAGTCGCTGACAGAACAAACGCTATCATCATCCTGCCGGCGTGCCAAGCCGCGGGAGTGCAGCAATGCCAACACCAGGTCGGCCGCTTCCTCAGGGGTCACTTGGGCAGTGTCAATGATGAGATCGGCGGCATTGCGCGCTCGCTCTAGGCGGCGCCGCTGCTCCTCATAGATGGCCGCGCTCCAATCATCTCCCCGGCGCGCACGGATCGTTTCGAGGTCCACATCAAGCGCGACCACGACATCAGGGTGTTGCCGCCGCCACAAATCGCGAACGATACTGTGCTCCTGGCCGCAGACATACGCATCCACGCCGCGCTCGCGCAACCGGCGCACCAGCGTCGTCTTCCCAGATGCACACGGTCCAACCACGACCACTCGGGGCGAGTGCAGTTGGGCTGGAGCTTGATTGCGCTCCATTGCGTCCACCTATGGAACCGGCATGGGATGTGCAGACGGCGGACAAGCGGCTCCTCATCCTGCTGATACAAGGTCAGTGCCGCCACAGTCATATCATCATTCGGCCGCTGGCAGTCCCGGCGCACCGCCTCCTGGAGGATTCGATCGGCGAGGTCCGCCGCCGCAAGCCCCTGCATGCCTTGCACAAATCCTAAAATGTCAAACTTGCCAAGGCCCTGTCGCTCTCCTGCGGCCGGCACACCATCGGTGAAAATCGCCAAGCTGAGCCCAGGCTCAGCCGCGAATTGAATCACCATCGGCCTGGTGAAATGATACAGCCCGATCGGACCAGAAACCGGAGGAAGAAGCTCAAAGCTGACGCCCCTGCCGACCAGCAACGGCGTCTCCGCGTTTCGGGTCACGACAACGGTTCGCGTGCGCAGGTCAATCGACAGGATATCCAGGGATGCAGACACTTTCCCATGCCGGTACGCGATCAGCCCATCGTGGACGGCACGCGCCACTGCGCCATCGCGCACCCCTTCCTTGAGCAACGCAACAGCCTTGCTCGTCAACGATAAGCTCAACGATTTGGCCGCGGCGCCACTTCCCTGACCATCCACCACGACGATCGAGAGGCCGCCCCCAGGGCGCTCGACGACCTCAGCCGTGTCACCACTCTCCCTGGTGGCGTACTTGCTCGTCTTGGCAATCGCGATCTCAATGACCAATCCCATCACTCGCCAACCTTACGCGTTCTGGCCAATCAGCCCATGGCAACGAGATTGTATGCTTCCCTAGAGAACCTTGACCGTGAGACATCGTAGCGCAGCAGCGAGCTTGAGCAGCCGCTTTCCATGAAGTCGAGGAAGTGAAACGATGACGCACCGCGCCTTCCTAGCAGCAGGCCCCGGCGATGACAACAGCACGCTGCCGGCCCATTCCGCATCCTGGCAGGCAACATCTCAGGTAGCGCCGGAAGCCCTCACTCGCTATCTCGACGACGCTGCCGCCACGACCGGGGTGCAACAAGCAGCGGCCTACGCGTTGTCGCTGCTCCGCCTTGCACCAGGCCAGCGCGTCGTGGATGTCGGCTGCGGCACCGGGGTCTTTCTGCCGGCGCTCTCCCGCGCGGTCGGCGAGACTGGGGTCGTCGTTGGTCTCGATCACGCACCGGCTCTCCTTGAAGAAGCCAAGCGGCGCATGCAGCGACTCGGCCTTCTGCCCCGGGTACAACTAGAATGCGCAGATGCGGCGTCCTTGCCCTTTGCGGACGCGAGCTTCGATGCGGCCCACATCTCTCGCGTGCTCATCCACGTCGAAGATCCAAACGCGGTGCTGCGTGAGATGAAGAGAGTGACGCGGCCCGGCGGATGGATCGTCGCAGTCGAGCCAGATTTTCTCGGCATGCGCATCGACCATAGCGACCCCGAAGCGAGCCATGCGTTGGTGCGAGCGTTTTGCTCAGGCTTCCGTCATCCTGGCATGGGTTTGGAGCTATGGAGACGATTCTCCGAGGTTGGGCTCGTCGAGCGCGAGCTGAGAGTTGTCACCGAGATTGATGCTGCCTATGCCGAAGATGTGGCAACGTACACACGCCAGACTGCCGACCGGGCAGTGACGCTCGGCTTGCTGAGCCCGCAGCAAGCCCGAGTTGCGGTTGAGTATCTTGATCACGCTGGAGCGCTAGATCGCTACGCGACGTACAGCAGCTTGTTTGTCGCCGCGGGCAGGGTTGCTCCAGAGCGATAAACGGGACCGCGTGGTCGGAGCCACTGTTCTCCACTCGCCACACTCCAAGCGAGCGAGTTCACTGGATTGGAGCCGAGCTAAGAGCACGGCAGCTCGGTCAGCTCCTCACGCGGCCTGTCCTGCCTCTCAAAGCGCAAGAGACGTCCTGGTGGCTGCGTGAACGCCTTGCCTCTGCACGAGGGCGCACTTCGCCGCATCCGAACCGGACACGGGCTTCCCCCTCACACGACGGTGCTCGGATCCTGTCTCACGGTATCACCACAAGCGGGTGCTCGCGCTTTGACCCGATAGGCAGGCGGTGGCCAGGTCAAGGGTGGCGGTGAACCGCTGGAGCAACCAGCCCGGGAGCGACCGCCGTGGTTCCGGTGTCGGCGTTACCCCAGCGATGCGCATGGCAGGGTGGGCGCCATTCCCGAGTGGAAGTCCATACGGACCAATATGTCGGCGTATTGCAAAATTGGTCGCGCTACCCTCTTGACAAACTAGTACTCTGGTACTAGGATGGTCCTAGGTCGGAGGTACTAGTACTTCTCTCCCAGTTCTAGAGGATCCAAACACGATGGCCGACCTGGGGCCACGGTTGGATAGGGATGTTGTTCCCTTCGGGGGATCGCAAGAGGGAGGACCCACAGATGAAGTGGCAGAATTACAGGTGGGGATAGTCGTTTAGCCCACGAGAACATCTAGGATGACCCGGCCGATGAGTTCGCTCACAATTGGCCGGGTTTTCTTTGGCCCACGCAGCGCAGTGGTACCAAAGTCTCGGTTTTTTGATCGCGGGTCGCCGGCAGCATCGTTGCCCCTTCCCTTTTTCATGGCCGGGTCTATACTCGCCTCAAGGTGGCGACGATGACACGCCGCCTGGACGGTTGAGCGAACCACCCCGGCATTGTACCCGGCCCAATAGGGAGCATGGCGCAAGTGGACGAAGTCCCCTTGAAGACACGCATCTGGGCGAGCGTATTTGCATTGATCACATTGTTGGCCATGGCCGGTGCAGCCATCACAGATGGATACGCATGGTCGTGGCATGAGTTCTTTTTCGCTGCTTTCATTGCTGTTGCGATCGTTATAGTTGAGTACTTCAAGATCGAATTACCTGCTGCCTCGTTCGGTCTCTATTTGACGCTTGGGGCGGTATTGGGTCTTGCAGCTGCTCTTTCCGTTCCTCCATTACTTGCAGCTACGGCTATGTTGGCCGCGTCACTGATAACCGATCTCATCAGCCGGTCAAAACCGCTGCAAATTGTCGTGAACGCCACGAATTTGGCATTAGCTACCATTTGTAGCGGAGCGTCCTATCGCTTGCTGGCTGACACCACCCAATCCCCTCTTGGCTCGGTAACCAATATCGCAGCTGCGTTCATCGCTGCCATCGTCTACGCTCTAGTTAACACCGGGGGGCTCGCGATCGTGGTTGCTCCGGTGCTCGGAGAATCGGCGTACCGCCTCTGGCG
>JBHOQQ010000139.1:0-7097 GCA_042408955.1 Thermomicrobiales bacterium | reverse complement strand
CTCAACCTGCGAGCCAAGCCGAGCATGAGCGCCAGCGTGCGGCTCGTGATGCCGAAGGGGGCTATTGTCACCAACCGGTATGCCGAGAAGAACGGATTCATGAAAGTCGAGTATCAGGGCCTGATCGGTTGGGCCTATGGCGCTTACCTAGAGCCGGCCGACAGCAGCGATCCACCTATCGTTGGTCAGGCGATCACAATGACCGCCGTCAACTTCCGCTCCGGCCCGTCGACCGGCGACTCGGTGCTCCGCGTACTGCCGAAGGGTACTACCGTCGAAATCAGCAACCTAGTGTCCAACGGCTTCCGGTACGCGATCCACAACGGGCAGGCTGGCTGGATCTACGACCAGTATTTAGCGCCCGCGGGTGGCGAGGGGCCGGCGCATTTCACGACAACGACGGCGGTGAATTTGCGTGCTCAGCCGAGCACAAGCTCAACAGTCCGGCTCGTTGTCCCGGCCGGGGCCGTCGTCAACGATTATGATCTAGAGATCGTCGACGGGTTCCGCAGTGTTGACTATAAGGGGACCGTTGGCTGGATCTCCGACGCGTATCTTAAATAAGTGCGACACGGATCAATCTGCCGTTCGCCAGTGGCGAAGCTTTCGCTCCGCCCCTGGCCTTGTCGTTCATGCTGTTGACTGCATTGCTCCCGACATGCGAGCGATCTAGCTAGCTGCTACCGCTGACGCTCTACCTCGCCAATCCAGCATTCAGCCCGGAAGACGCCGCGTTGACTGCAAGCGACGGGCGCTTCTACAATCGGCACAGTGAAGAAATAGGGTTTCTTATGGAGAAATCGTTTCCCTCGATGCTCGACAACGGCATTGCGGGCAGATGCGTAAACAGCGTGGCTGCTGTCGGACAACACGGTGCCACCAGCGACGGTCTGGGCGCTCGTGGCAAGCGGGCGAATGCGATGATCCGGGCCTGATTCATCGGCTGGTGAGGAAGGAAGAGGGAGATGGCAGTGCAAGCGCCGGCGCAACCGGCAGATCTGTTCGAGCGGGCACAGGCGTCGCTGGCCAGCGGTGTCTCCGCCTCGATGCGGATCAATCCCTATTTAGGTCGCCCGCTCTTCATCCAGCGTGGTGAGGGCGCCTACCTGTATGATCTCGATGGTAAACGGTACATCGACTTCAATATGTCCAATGGAGCGGCGCTCCTTGGACATAACCATCCGGCGGTCAAACAGGCTGTCCTGCGGGGGCTGGAACTTGGCATCATCACCGCAGCCGAGACGCCGTACCACGAGCAACTTGCCGCTACCCTCATCGAGATCATTCCCGCCGCCGAGCGCGTCCGTTTCTCCAGCGTCGGCAGCGAAGTGACCCTCGTGGCACTGCGGATCGCTCGTCACGCCACCGGCCGGACGAAGTACCTCAAGTTTGACGGGCACTTCCATGGGCTCACTGAACCGTGGTTGTACAAGCGAGCTGATCCGCGCGGCGACGACCCAACCATCGTGCCGTCGTCCGGTGGCGTGCCCCCCAGCGGGGCGGCCGATGTGGTCATGATCCCGTTCAACGATGCCGCAGCGTTCGAGCGCGCCATGGCGCGCCACGGGCATGAGCTCGCCGCGGTCATCTGCGAGCCGGTTCACTACAACGCCGGTTGCATCCCCCCGGAACCAGGCTTCCTCGAGCTGCTGCGGCAGCGGACGCGCGAGCACGGGGTGGTGCTCATCTTCGATGAAGTGCTCTCGGGCTTTCGCACGCACATCGGCGGCGTCCAGGCTCAGTACGGTGTGATACCAGATTTGACCACCCACGCCAAGGCACTGGCCAACGGCCTGCCACTCTCATCCGTGTCTGGCCGCGCCGAGCTGATGCTCACCCTGGCGCCAGCAGGAACTGTCGCCCATTCTGGCACGTACTCTGGCTTTTTGCCGAGCGTGCTGGCGGCCCTGGCCACCCTCAACGAGTTGCGCAAGCCCGGTGTTTATGACCGGCTGAACGCCACGGCTGATGCTTTCTACCGGGACTTGCAGGCCATCTTCGACCGGCACAATCTGCCGGTGCGGGTTCAGGGCATGGGAGCGCGGTTTGGACTCTATTTTGGCCGACGCGAGCCGGTGCGCACGTGGTCCGATGCGCTCAATCATGACCATGAGCTGAATCGCCGCTTCGTCCTCGGCTGTCTGGAGCGAGGGGTCTATTTCCATGGCTACACGCGGCAGGGACCACCGGGCCATGCCGGCTTCTCTCTCGCCCATACGCCTGAGGATTTCGCGGAGACGCTCACCGTGGTCGAGGACGTGGCCAAGGAGCTGCGAGACCAGAGTTGAGTGCTCGAAGCTCGTAGCTCGAAGCTCGCAGCGGGAGTTAGAGATGGGTATCTACGACGAGTTGGGGATCAAGCGGGTCATCAATGCCGATGCGCGGCTGACGCGCCTCGGTGGGTCGCTGATGCCGCCCGAGGTGCTTGCCGCGATGGCCGAGGCGGCGCAGCAGTACGTCGATCTCCCCGCGCTCCAGCGCGCGGTGGGACGGAAACTCGCGGAGCTCACGCGCAACGAGGCCGCTTATGTCACCACCGGCGCCGCGGCTGGACTCGTCCTGGCGACGCTGGCCTGCGGCATCAGGCAAGACCTCCATGCATTAGCGCGCGTGATCGAGGGGGCGCCGCTCCCACGCGACGAGGTGATCATCCACCGGGCGCACCGCATCCCGTACGATCCAGCGATTCGCCTCGCAGGTGGGCGCCTGGTCGAGGTCGGCAACGTTTCGCAGACGTTTCCGTGGGAGCTGGAGGCAGCAATCGGCCCGCGGACGGCGATGGTGCTCTACATCGCAGGGGTACACCTCAGGCGCGGCGCGCTCTCACTGGAAGAAACGGTCGCGATCGCGCATGAGCGAGGGGTGCCGGTCGTCGTCGATGCCGCGGCGCAGCTGCCGCCAGTCGAAAACCTCTGGCGCTTCACCCGCGAGTTCGGCGCTGACCTGGCGATCTTCAGCGGTGGCAAGGACCTGCGAGGGCCGCAAGCGAGCGGGCTCGTCGTTGGCCGGGCCGATTTGATCGAAGCATTCTTCGTGCATGGGGCGCCAAACCAGCGCTTGGGCCGGCCGATGAAGGTCGGCCGCGAGGAGATGATCGGCCTGCTGAAGGCGGTCGAGCGCTATGTGAATCTCGACCACGCGGCGCGGCTGGCCGGGTTCGAGGAGACGGTGCAGCGGTGGATTCGGGCGCTGAGCGGCATCCCCGGCGTGCGGGCGAGCCGTGGCTTCCCGAACGAGGCAGGCCAGCCGGTGCCGCGCTGCCTGATCGAGATCGACCCGGCCATAACGGGCATGACCGCGGCCGAGGTGCGCCAGCGGCTGTGGGACGGCGACCCGGCGATCGCCGTGCCGCTGATCGACGAGCGGACGATCTCGATCACGCCGGACGTCCTCGACGGCGACGACGACCAGATCATCCTGGACCGGCTGCGAGCGATCTTCGCGGCTACGCCGGCCGTGGCGACACACTGACGCCATCTCCTAAGGGCCTGAACGACACCTCGCCTGATCCGGTGCGATTGGTGATCCGGCAGCAGCCGGGACCGGCGCCCGTCAGCGCGTGATCGTGAGGACCAGCACGACCGCGACAAAGGCGGCCACCTGTGCAACCAGCCGTGCTCCCGTGACGCGCGGTACGCCTCGGAGGTGTGGCGACGCCGCCAGCCAGGCGATGAGGACCAGCGCCATCAGGAACGGGGCGGACCCGGCACCCAGCAGGCTCACCACGGCTACTCCAAGCAACGCTCCAAGGGCCACCCACACGAGGAGGATGCCACGGGCATCGCGCCGGGCGACGCCCGCGAGAGCCATCGCCGCCGCAAGGACGACGACCGCTGTCACGGGGCTTCCTGCCTGGCCCCCTTCGGCGATCAGGAGCACGGCGGCGAGGGCCAGGACTGTGAGGAGCGCGAGCGCGACCTGGTCGACCAGCGATCGGCTCTCAGGAGGCACGTTGCTCATGGCGCACTCCCTTCACAGGGCGACAACGCCCTATCCTGCTTCAACACGCCCATTCACTGGCACCACAGGCGGGAGGTAACACGCCTGGTTGTGGGCTGGAGTAGCACCCGGCTGCTCTTGTGCAGCGGCACGCAAGGCAGAGGCGGCGTAGACACTGAACCGGATAGTCAGGGGCCCGCTGGAGAGTTGACGCATTCCTACTCGGACGCCGCAGCTTCGTTCTCCGCCATGATGCACTCACACCGTGACAGACCGGCGTTTTGTCCCAATGGTCAACCTGCAAAGCCAAATCCTGTGATCAATCCTAACCGAAGATGCTCTTGCCATCTATTGACCAGTTGGTTCGTTTTCCGACTTGAAGAAGGCTGCCTAGCGCCGAGTTAACAGCACGTCAGGTGCACCTGACCATGGCAGCTCCCATGGAGGTGGCGTCAAGCTGGCTCGGCAGGGTGAAGCTCCATCACCAAGGCACAGGTCATCAGCAGACGAACCGGAGTGGATGTAGCACGAACTCAGGGCTCCGGCGCCGCGGCGAATGCCTCGACTAGCGTCCAAAGGCAGTCTTCCCAGGCCGCTACCCGCGACCATCCAAACTCCATGCCAGCGACCCTGCGGACCTTACCTCCGCCGTCTCCAGATCACGGCCGGACAGCCCCAGCGGCGCGTCTTGGCTCGGGCCCACGTCCAGTCGCAGCGCCAGGCGCACTGTGCCATCCGCCAGCCGCACACCGCTGTGCACCACCAGCTCGCGTGGGAGCGGATAGGTACCGTCCTCCTCCCACACCGGTACGGGCGTCAACTCCCCAGGCGACTCCCCAACCGCCTGAAAGACGGTCACCTCCCTGAAATCCAGGCCATCAACCAGGTAGGCGTAGCCGCCAGGAGCGCGGACGCGGGTGTAGCCGGTCCAGAGGCGCAGGCCCGGGGCGCCGACGGTGGTCGCGGCGGGGTCGTCGAGCCGCTTTTCCCGTGGCGGGTCGGTCCCGTCGTCGAAGCGCACCTCATTTGGCCCGTCGAGCTGGCGGCCGCGCACCAGGATCGGGCCAGTGTAGTCAGGGGTGGCAGCCCAGATCACCTTGGCATTGAACCAGCCGCCGTCCGCGTGCCCACCGCCGGAAGGCGCGGTAGTTGATGACCCCATCGGGTCCCAGTTCCATGGGATGGACCGCCACCTTGCCGAGACCAATGCAAGAAAGGGCGTGAACCGTTTCCACTCCGAGCGTGGGCACAGGGCGCCCGGCGCCAGTTCAGGCAAGTCGAGCGGCCGGCGCCGCAACGGCGCCCACGGGGCGGCTGCCGGCGTGCCTGCATCGGTACCAACCACCGTTCCTGTGATAGGCGCGATCGCCGCAAGAGTGAAGACCAGGGCGGAGACAAGCGCCATTCCACGACAGTAGCTTAGATTCATCATCGAGCTTCTCCCTGCGCGTTATGCGGGCGCAATCCGACGATGGTCGAGCGCACCCACCCCGATGAGTGAGGTAACCCCGGCGCCGAGCAGGCCTGCGCCGGTGGCGATCGCCAGCGTCAAGCCGAGCGCCCGCCAAGGCACTGCGACATCGCCTGCAGGCATGACGATGAGCCAGCAGAGAACCATGCCGGCGGCAAAGCTCACTGTGATAACTCCCAAGTAAGGAGCGGCAAACAGCCAGAGTTCGAGCCATGCAAGCTGCCGTGCCGTCATGCCAAGAGCTAAGAGGTGCTTTCGCCGCCGTCGAGTCACGAGGAGCCGGTCAATCATGCCAATTACACAGGCCAACGCCAGCACCAGGAAGGCACACGTGAGACCTCCGAGCAACCATAGGACGAGTGGCGATTCCCGTTTTTCAAGCATCCGAACGCCCTGAACTGCCGGGACCGGCAGCAGGCGCATCGCGGCAGTCCCAACCCGCTCCTCAAGATTGAGGGCATGATCGAGGATGATCGCCTGCCCGCGATCGGCGGCGATCTCACCCATCGTCAAGTGAATAGGTGTTCCGGGAGCCATGGCAAGAAAGGCCAGGCGAGCGGCTGTCTCTGGCGGAAGATCCAGCGGAGCGTCTGGGCGGCATTGCGTGCCTCGGAAATAGCGGGCGATGCCTGCGCAGGGAGTGCGCAGCACGAGGCCATCTTCGTCGAGACGAGCAGGGATCACGAGTCCAGTTCCGATCGCGCCGGCAAGGAGAATCGTGTCCGTAGGGCGTGGATCGAACCACTCCACCCTGACGACAGCGGGACTGCTGCTCTCGAACGCGGGATTTCGACTGTGCCGGGCCACGGCGATGAAGCCATGCGTGATGAGGGCGATGACGAGCAATGTCCCAAGCGCCATGAAGGGGCGGGCAAAGCCGCTCGGATTCCAGGCGAGGCCGCGTCCCGCGATGAGTGCCGGAGCCGGGCCTGCTTCGCTCAGCGCGCTGCCGATCAGCCGGATAACGATCGGGAAGCACAGAGAGAGGCTTGTGAGAAGAAGCAGGGCTCCCGTTATGAATATGGTTCCCCGCGCGGGCCCGGTGTGCATCGCTTGGCTCAGGGCGATGATCGCGATCGCCAGAATGAGCGGCAAGAGCCGGAGCGGCGTGAGACGCGCCCGCGCGCCAGATGGGCGAGGCCGAGCGACATGCGGCTGGGACCGGAGCGCACCCAATCCTGCCGCAGCCAGGACGGTCAGAATGACGCCGAGCGCGATCTGGGTCAACAGCAGCCACCAGGGCAGCGTGAGATCCCCGCTCACGACGTGATGGCTGGCCAGCGGCACGTGGTCCAGGCGCGGTCCGATGGCCGCCATCAGGATGGCTGCCGCGAAATATCCAGGAAGTGCGAGGAACAGTGTCTCAAGCACCGAGAGTGCTATCAGCGTCCGGCGTTGCACCCCGAGCGCGGCCAGGATCGCGAACCGGTGATTGCGGATATCGGAGGCGGCCGCCGCGCCTGCAACGAGCACAAGGAGAGCGGGTAGAACCAGAAATCCGAGCACGCCCTGCAACACGGCAGTGGATGTCACGGTAGATGGAAAGTCGAGCCGTACGAAACGGCCGGTTCCCGCAAATGAGGGGTGGCCGAACGCATGGGCACGCACCACGCCGGGTGAGCCTGCAAGTGTTCGTCCGCGTGGGACACGCACGTACGCAAAGCGTTCATCCGCGCTCCGGATGCCC
>JBHOQQ010000138.1:0-19249 GCA_042408955.1 Thermomicrobiales bacterium | reverse complement strand
CAGCGCCGGGCGCTCGGCGGGCGCATCGTCGCCACCCAATTCGATCCTGCAATTGACATTGTGGCAACCGCAAAGGCCGCCGGCTGCGATGGCGTGCGCGTCAACGCACCGGAAGAGCTGGCGCCAGCACTAGAGCGGGCGAAGCAGGCGAACGCGGCGGGTGTGCCGTTCGTCGTTGATGTGCCGGTGGATCAGGCGCACCATCACGCGGAATTCGACCGGTTCCACGGCTACGAGCCCGCGCCCGACAGCGCGACGGTGTGAGACGGTTATGGCACCAAGGAGCTAGACTTGTTGATGGGCACAGGCAGCAGGAGGATCCCATGGTTGCCACCGATCACATCCTCGCCAAATTTGCCGAGCCAGTCACCGGGGAGCGGCTCGAGCTGTACCGGGGCATCCTCCGCGAGAAGCCGTCCATGAGCGTCGAGCATGGAAGGGTATCCTTCTATCTTGGATTCCAGCTCGGCCAGCAGCTCGATCGCGCAGCGTATGAAGTGCGGGTGAACCACGGCCGTCTTCGGCATGAGCGCACCTCGACCTATTCGATACCTGATGTCGCTGTCATCCCGAGAGTACTGGTGGAGCAGGCACAGCGGCATCCATCTCGCCTAGAGATCTACGATGCGCCACTGCCACTCGTAGTCGAGATCTGGTCTCCAGCAACGGGCAAGTACGACGTGGACGAGAAGATTCCACTGTACCGTTCCCGTGGCGATCTTGAGGTCTGGCGCATTCATCCCTACGAGCACACCTTGACCGCCTGGCGGCGACAACCCGACGGGACCTACACCACGCAGGTCTATCGTGGCGGCACGGTTCAGCCTTTTGCGCTGCCGGGTGTCACGGTTAACCTGGACGTGCTCTTCGGATGATCTCCCATGCCCATGTGGCACGCGCGGAGGATGACATGGTTGTTCGGGAGCAAATCATTGATGCGTTTGCGCAGCCCGTTGTTGGCGACCGCTTAGAAGTGCACCGGGGCATCCTCCGCGAGAAGCCGTCCATGAGCTTTGATCATGCCGATCTCATGACCTACCTGGGGTTACAGCTCGCATCACAGCTCGATCGGAAGTCCTTCTCGGTCCACATCAATCACGGGCGCCTTCGCCATGGTGAGCGAACCTACTATATTCCTGACATCATCGTCATACCTGCTGAGGTGGCCGGCCCATTGCGGGGGAAGCCAGCCGCGCTGGAGATCTACGATGCGCCACTGCCACTCGTAGTCGAGATCTGGTCGCCCTCCACAGGAGACTACGATGTTGATGCGAAAATCCCGGCCTATATGGCGCGAGGCGACCTTGAGATCTGGCGCATTCATCTTTACGAGCGAACGCTAACCGCCTGGCGCCGGCAGGTGGACGGCACCTACGCTACCCAGGTCTATCGTGGGGGCACGGTTCAGCCTTTTGCGCTGCCGGGTGTCACGGTCGACTTGGACGCCTTGTTTGGGTGAGCCTAGCGCGTGCCCGGCGCTCCAGCAGAGGAGCTACGGCACGCGCTGCCCGCGAGCTAGCGGTCGCGCTCCCGCGGCGAGGAGGCCCCGGTAGGTTGGCCGCTCCATCGGGAAGAGCTCACCGAGCCGGGCGTACCATGGCCCCGCGAGCCGGCCAATCGGGCGCAGCCGGGCTGGATCGATCCGGCCATTGTCGAAGAGGCGCTCGGCGATGTGCAGGCGCACGACCTGACCGAGGATCAGCCAGTTGCTCGTCTGGAGAATGCGGTGAATTTCAATCACCTTTGCTTCCATGGCGACGGGCGCTTCGGCGATCCGTGGCACCCGCACCACCTCGCTGGGCACCGCGGTCAGCCCTGCCCAATCCACCTCGCTGACATCGGGCGGGAAATCGGCCGCGGTCAGGTTGATCTGCTCGGCGAGCTCTTCCCCGGCCACGTGGTACACGAACTCGGGTAGGGCCTCGACATTCCGCAACGTATCCTTGCGGCCGATGCTGACGAAGCCGACGACGGGAGGCTCGTCCGAGAAGATGGTCGTGTAGGAATGCGGTGCGAGGTTGACCGTGCCGTCCGGCCCCAGCGTGGATACCCAGGCAATCGGGCGCGGGCCGATGACGGCGTTGAGGAGCTGCACGGCGCTGCGATTTCCAAGCTGCGCTGGATCAATCGTTCGTTTCGGTTCTTCCATAGGTACGATCCTTCGAGATTTCTGTGCTACTTGAGCTGGTGATAACGATTCTGCCTTATCGCTGGCATTGGCTACGGCTGGTGCCGCCTGGTCCATGATGAGCGCCTCCAGTGGACAGTCACTCCGAGCGAAGCGAGGAATCGCGCTCGTTTCCGCTGATGACTGCAAGCTCGGTTCGCACAGACACCGCTAGCGATCCTGTGCCCAGGCTCTTGCCACTCACGGTCATTGCCAGGAACCGCGCCGCTCACTCCACTGGCTGCAATGACCGCAGTATTTCCTCCCGGCGGGGTTCAAGCCAGGGTGGCAGCTTCACTTCTGTGCCGAGATGGGCCGGATCTTCATCGATCGCGAAGCCTGGTGGATCGGTCGCGATCTCGTGCAGCAAGCCATCCGGTGACCGGAAGTAGATGCTCTTGAAATACATCCGGTCCATGATCGGCGAGACTTGGATGCCGAGCGAGAGGTTGTGCTCGCGCCAGGCGGCGAGCTCCTCCTCGCTTTCTGCCCGGAACGCCACGTGATGTGTCTGCCCCGTCCCTTCCCGCGCTTTGCGAGCGTGCGGCGGCCAGCCAAAGAGGGTCATGTCGCTACCGGGAAGCACGCTTTGGCCATCGTAGTTGGCCCAGAAATAATGGAGCGTGTCCGGGTCGTCCTGGTTGCGTGACTTTTTCACCAGGCGCAGGCCGAGCGTTTGCTCGTAAAACTCATGCGCCTTGTCGAGATTGTCCGTAAAGCCGGTGACATGATGGATGCCACGTAGTGCCATCGCCTCATCGATGCCTGGCACTGGCTCAGGATACGTGCGCGCTTGGATCGCGGCCTCGTCCCGGCCGCCTGGCAGCCGCCATGGTGGGGGATCAACCAGGCGCTGGCCGAGGGCGTCCGGTGGCTCATCAATCGCAAATCCAGGGCCTTCCGTCGCGATCTCAAGAATTTGGCCGTCAGGATCGGCGAAATAGATGCTCGTGAAGTAGCCCCGGTCGTAGGGGCCGGATACGGGCACGCCCGCATCAGTGAGCCAGCGCTTCCATTTCAATTGCTGCGTCTCGTCGGCCACGGCGAGCGCTGTATGATGGATACCGCCGATGCCCCAAGCACCGCGGCTCGCCTGCGGCCACTCGAAGAAGGTCAGGATCGTGCCTGGCGAGCCTCGCGCGTCACCAACATACAGGTGATAGGTGGTGGGCAAATCAAAATTCACGGTCTTCTTGACAAGGCGCAGGCCGAGCAAATCCCGGTAGAACGCGAGGGTCCGGCGGGCGTCGCGGGACACCATCGTGACATGATGGAATCCGCGTGTTACGAATGGGGACATAGCGCATCCTTTCTTGCCAGGCGGCAACAGCTTTGCTCGAGCGTCATCAGGCGGTTGCGGCGGCAATGGCGCGGTCGAGCTTGCGGAGCAGGTGGAGGAGCGTCTGCAGCTCGTCGCCGTTCAGGGCGGCAAAGCGCGTGGCGATCATTTGCTCCTGCGCTGGCACCGCGGCATCGTACAGGCGCTGGCCTTCCTTGGTCAGGTAGAGGCGGTTGCTCCGCCCGGTGCCGGCTGGCCGCCGCTCGATGAGCCCGCGCCGCTCGAGCCGGTCGAGCAGTTGGCAGACATTTCCCTTGGTGACGAGCAATGCCTGTGCCAGCTCTTGCTGGCTCAGCCCTTCGTTTGCGCCGATCTGGGCGATGACATCGAACTGGGCCACAGAAAGCCCAAACACGCGCAGATGTTGAGCAGAGGCGTGGTCGAGCTTGTGATAAATCCGTGCGAGGCGTAGCCACGCGAGCACTGCTGGCCGGCGAGAACGAAGACGAAATGCATGTGTCCGTGTCATAGGCTGCCTGACGTGCGACCTTACCGCAAAGTTTATTCCTAAACTTATGGTACTGGAGACGCCCCGCCACGTCAAGGCGCTCCGCTCCCGCCGGGCAGGTTGGGAGTTCACGGCGCGTTCGCTGCCGGCGTGTGGAACGCGAGGCTTGATCTTCCGTGGTCAGCAGCGGTGCACGTTGGGTGACCAGGGCTGGTCACTCGCGCCGTGCGGGCGTTGTCGGTAAGGCGATCGTGAACGTGCTCCCCTGCCCAGGTGTCGATTCCGCCCAGATGCGGCCACCATGCGCCTCAACGAGCATCCGGACAATATAAAGACCCAGCCCCAGGCCGGACGCGTCGTTCCGAGAGGAAGCGCGGTAGTAGCGTGCGAAGAGGTGCGGCAAATCGTCCCGTGCGATGCCGATTCCCTGGTCGGTGACGGACAGGCGGATCTCACCGGGCGCGCCGGTGATCTGGACAAGGATCTCGCCACCATCGGGCGCGTATTTGACCGCGTTTTCCAGCAGATTCTGCAAGACCTGGGCGAGCCGCTCTGGGTCCCATCTACCAATTGCCGCCGGTAGCGCGGATTCGACCCGTACCACATGACGATCGGTTTGGCCTTGCACGATCTCCGCCTCCCGGCGCGCGAGCGCCAGCAGATCGACGTCTTGCACATTCAACTCCAGGGTGCCAGTTTCCAACTGAACGATACCAGCGAGGTCATCAATCAGGCGGTTCATGCGATCGGCCTGGCGCAAGATGGTCTCGACCGAGTGCTGCTCACCGGTGGCCCGGCGACGGAGGAGCTGGGCTGTGGCACGGAGCACAGTGAGCGGGCCGCGAAGATCGTGGCTGACCATCGCCAGGATATCCTCCTGGAGGCGGCGCAGCATCTTCCGCTCAGTGATATCGCGCCAGGAAGCCAGGAAGGCAGTCACGCCGTTGAGCTCGGTCTTCGTCGCCATCGCTTCGACTGGAATCAGGCGCCCATCGCGGTGGCGAACCGCAAGCTCACCATGCCAACGGCCTTCCCGCTGGAGCTTGTCAAACTCGGCGAGGATCTCCGCTTCATCCATGACGACAATAGCTGGCACCGGGAGCACCGCCAGCTCCTCCCAGGCATAGCCGAGCAGCGCGAGCGCGGAGGTGTTGGCGTCCAGGAAGCGCAACTGATCATCGAAGACGATGACCGCGTCGGCCAAGCTTTCAAAGAGCGCGCGATATCTGCGCTGGGCCAATTGGGAATCTCGAAGGAGCCGGGCATTGTCAATGGCCAGCGCCGCATGGTCGGCGAATTGCTGGACGAAGGCGAGATCGGCCGGGGTATAGGCGCGACCAGGTTGCAGCCGCGAGAGTGCGACTGTGCCGATAACCCGGCCGCGCGCCCGGAGGGGCACGATGATCAGGCCGTGGGTTGGAAGCTGCGTTAGGTGCGCGCGATACTCGGGCTTCACCAGTGCGACAAGGGATTGCGGATCAATTTCCGGGAGAAAGACCGGCTCGCCCGTCTGCACGACCTGCCCGTTGAGTCCCTCGGTCGCGCCATGGGCAAGGGAGGAGAGGAATTCCTGGGTGAACCGCGTGGCGCCAGGATCGGCATATTCGATCGCGGCGGGCAGGAGCCACTGCCCATCGTCCGAGATCAATCGCATGATGCAGCCATCGCCAATGGCGTGTACCAGGTGGCGCGCGACCGCTTGCAATGTCGAATCGAGATCGAGCGCGGTCTCAGCAAAGACCCGGCTCGCCTCGGCGAGAATGCGTAATCGCTCGGTAGCGCGGCGGCGCTCGGTTTCATCGCGAGTAAACGTGGCCGCACCAACGATCCGCCCCCGTTCATCTCTGATTGGGGAGACACTGACGGAGACAGCGATGAGCGTGCCATCCCGTCGCCTGCGCACCGTCTCATAGGGCGGCACGTACTCACCTCGCCGCGCCTGATCGAGGTTTTCTTCCAGCTCGTGCTGCCGGTCCGGAGGGATGAGCAGTGAGATTGGCTTGCCAATCATCTCCTCGGCGGTAAAGCCATACAGCCGCTCCGCCGCTGGGTTCCAGCTCGTGATCATCCCATCGAGCGTTCGCGTGATGATGGCCTCGTTCGAGGATTCAACAATCGCGGCAAGGGCCAGTCGTGCGGCCTCAGCCTCTCGCCGGGAAGTTACGTCGGCTCCGACACCAAGCATACGCACCGGCTTCCCTGCCTCATCGCGCAGCACGCGCCCCTTGCCTTGGATCCAGCGCGTTCGGCCATCGGTACCGGTAACGCGGAATTCGATGAGGTAGTCTTCGCCTGTTTCAAGGGCACGGTTGACCGCGGCAACGACCCGTTCCCGATCGTCCGGATGAATGAGCTGGAGAAATCCCTGGAACGTGCCATCGAAGGCGCTTGGTTCAATCCCATGGAGAGCAGGGAGGTTCGGTGACCACCACACTTCGCCGGTTTGAATATTCCAGTCCCAGGCGCCCACATTCGCCGCGTCCATGGCGAAAACAAACCGGCGCAGGTCGGGGTCGGAGGGCGCTTGATCAGACATGAAGGCACGCTCCTGCGGCGGTGAGTCAGCAGCCATGCGCGGCGCCCCTGACCAACGAGATGGGTCGGGATACGATGCCAGGATTCAGCGGGCGACCCTTGGATCCGTCCGCGAACCTCATGCATCATCCCGCCTACGCTTGGTGCCGTGCTGTGATTGCCCGCCGTCAGGTTACGCCCGGTGTCATTGATCATATGGGTAGCGTGAGGAACCGTCAAACCGTCCGAGAGGGGTGCCCCGGGTGGTGTGATGGCTAACCATCATGCATGCACCGCCTCCCGGCTGGTGGCAGATTGCCGGGCGTAGGCCTGGAGGAGGCGCCAGGTAGCGACAGCCAGTCCAGTTGTGGCGGGAATGGTCACCGCAAGCATGACTGGCTCTGCTGATGGGTCGTCTTTGAGCGTCATTGCCACGGCCATTCCCGCTACCGATGCCATCAGACAGGTGCCAAAACCAGCGAGAGCATACGCTGGCTTGATCGCTGCCTGGCTGCGGCGGAGCAGACCGGTGCCGGTTGCGACGAGAGCGGGGATGCAGAAGCCGAAATCCAGCAGCTTAATGAGCCAGAAGAGGGTCGGGGCATCCTGGTAGTCCGCGGGTGGGTTGCCTCGGAGCACGGCGGCGATCTGCGCGGTCCAGGCGAGCGCAAAGAATCCGCCCAGGCTCACAAACCCAATGCCGAGCGCGCGGCGCAGGTGTTCGGACGGCTCGGGGAGGAGACGTGCGTCAAGCTGCGACCAAGCGTAGGCAGTGATGGCCGCCGCGCCGGCTACGATGCCGGCATAGAGCGGAAAGGCCTTCTCGACATTTCCTTCATACTGCCGATACTCCTGCCCGACGATGACCGTGGAGTAGGTGTACACGGCGTAAAGTGCCGTCCCGAGAGCGATCGCCGGAGCTAGCCGGTGCTGGCGGAGCCACAGGGCACCCGCGGCCATGCACCCTGGCGCGACCAGCGTAAGCGAGGCGATCTCGCCGCCCACAAACTGGTTCTCGATATTTCGCGAGGCATGAAATTTGATCACCCGGAGCACGAGCGGGCCGAGGATGGAACTCGCGGCGATGCCCAAGCCGAGTCCGAGTGAGGCGAATCCCGCTATGCGCTGCGCCTGCATGGTCATGGCTCCCTCACGTTCTCACGCGTCTGCTGCCTCGGAGACCGGCCCGTGACGGTCGCCCTCGACCAGTCTAGCCCCGCGCAGATTGCACGCATGTCGCGGGTTCGCGGGAACCATTGCAGCAGTGTCACAATCGGGTGAGAAGCACCGTTCGAGCACGTGGCACGGGTGCAGGAGTCGGGGCACAATAGTCGATGAGGGACGTGACGAACATTCGGTGAGCGATACCATGGTGGCCCATCTTCAGCCAGTGGAGCGGCAGACGCTGGCAACGATCGTAATGCAGCGCCTCATCGAGTACATCCAAGGAAGGCCGCTACGGCCGGGTGATCCGCTCCCGTCCCAACATGAGCTTGCGCGTCAGCTTGCTGTCAGCCGGCCAGTGCTCCGCGAAGCGATGCAGGGGCTCGCGTCGATGGGGATCATCGAGATCCGTCCTGGCAGCGGCTGCTACGTGCGTGATCCGAATGGGTTTGCTGATCCTGACCATCTTTTTGATGTGTTGACACATGAGACTGCGCTTGAATTGATCGAAGCTCGCATGGTTGTTGAGGTAGAGCTTGCGGGATTAGCCGCGCAGCGTGCCACCGATGCCGATTTTCGCGCCATGGAAAAGATCCTTGTCCGTCTTAGGCGAGCGGTTGCGCGCGGGCAACTGACCTCGGGAATCACGTCGGATTTTCATCAAGCGCTAGCGCGCTCCGCGCACAACGCCATTCTGTTCAAGATGGCCCAGCTTTTGACACGGCCACGCATGGCCCAAGGCATCCGGGTGGAGCACGCGCTTCCCGATACGATGGCCGGGGAATACGAGAGTCACCGGCGGCTGTACGAAGCCGTTCGCTCCCGGGATCCGGAGCGCGCGCGAGCGGCGATGAAGGAGCACTTGGAGATCGCGCACGGCTGGGAGGACCGCATCGCTGCCCTACGGCGAGAGATCGCCAGGTGCAGTGATGTTGCGGGTGTCCAGACCGATGTGCCGCATCGATGACTCAGCTACAATCGCCAACCAAACTCTGGTCATGCTGAACAAAGCAAGGAATCTGTCTTGTAAGGGCTGCCGTCACGAACGGACCGTTCACGCAACCCAGCCTCATGTGTCGATCGCTTTCCTATCGCCAGGCCATCTCGTCACTGAAGCCTCGTGCGTTGACAGCGGAGCGAGCTTTCTCTACGCTACGAGTATCCGGTCAGACAAGTTGATCGGATGATCACAACGCCGGACTGCCTTCAGAACCATAGCCATGTGCCAGCGGCCTATCCCTGGTAGCCGGCACTGGCCGCTCGCTTCAGAGATTTGTGCCAAGGGTCAGCGATGCCATCTCGCGGCCATCAACTCCGGACAAGCGTCCCCACGGTCTACAGCCGTCTCGGTGTCCGCACGATTATCAACGCACGTGGGGCGACCACGGCAGTCGGTGGCTCGCTCATGCCGCCGGAGGTGCTCGCGGCAATGGCCGAGGCGGCAACGGCGTTTGTCATCCTGGACGAGCTCAATGCGGCGATCGGCAAAACGATTGCGGAAATCACCGGGGCAGAAGCGGGGTATGTCACCAGCGGTTCGGCAGCCGGGATGGCGCTCGCGGCTGCCGCCTGTATCGCGGGCACCGACCCTGAGAAGATCCGCCGCCTTCCTGATAGCGAGGGCATGCGTAACGAGATCATCATTCACCGCTCTCACCGCCTGTCGTACGATCAGATGTATCGCCTGGGCGGCGCGAAGCTGGTGGAAATTGGTTTCCCCTCGGGCACCGAGCCGTGGGAGCTTGAGCGGGCGATCACGGACCGCACCGCTGCGGTCGCCTATCACGACTCGCCCTACGTCGGCCCCGGCGCGCTCGATTTCGCCACGGTTGTCGAAATCGCTCACGCGCGCGGTGTGCCCGTCATCGTCGACGCCGCCTCAACGCTGCCGCCGGTCGATCACCTGCGGCGCTGGATTCGCTGGGGCGCGGATCTCGTGATCTATAGCGGCGGCAAGGGCATCCGGGGGCCGCAAGAGACCGGTATCCTCGCCGGACGGGCCGATCTCATTGAGGCGGCACGGGCGAATGGCAATCCCCACGCGGGCGTTGGCCGGGGCATGAAAGTCAGTAAAGAAGCGATGGTCGGACTCGGGGTTGCCCTCCAGCGCTTTCTTGAGACCGACCACGAGGCGGAATATCGAACGCACCTCAGCGAAGCCGAGCTCATCGTCGTCAGGCTTCGGGATTGCCCAGCGGTACGCTGTGAGATCGATGCTGATTGGGAGGTATGGCCGGCGCCGATCATCCGGGTGTTCCCCCGCTCGGGCTCGTGGCAGCCGGCCGCGGTGCGCGACGCGCTCCTGGCTGGTGAGCCGCCGATCGCGATCAACGCGGAGCACGGCGGGCTGATGATCAACACGCACTGCTTGTTGCCAGGCGACGCCGCGGTGATTGCCGACCGCCTGCGGGCGGTGCTCTGCGCACCGCGGCGCGAGTGAGCTACGAGCGATCAGCGAGCAGGTGTCAGCCGTCTGGGATCAGCCGTCAGCAATCGGGTACCGGGGTAGCGGCACGCAACGCAGCGCGGCCCGTCCAGCCTCCATGCGTCAGACAGCTTCGCATGGCGTGGCAGCATGATCCTGACGTCCACTCCCTCGACATGCGCGGGAGATAGATCAGCCCGAGCGCGCGGGGCTCATGTTCCCGATCGCGCGCTGCATTCGGGACGAGGCTCAGCCATTTCGCATGGGGCGGAAGTCCCTGCGCTCAAGCGACGAAGTCCCCTCACGGTGGCTAGGAATGGCGTAGCCGGTGCCATGCAGCCGGCTTCAGCCGGCTTCGCGATCTCAGCGTGGGGTCGTTTGCCCCGCGCGATCGCGAACGGAATGACGACGAGGCATGCCGGGCTGAATCGTCGTCCGTTCAGCCCGATCGCGCGGGAGTGCGAAGCGAGGAATCGCTCGCGACGAGCGGCCAGCAATCAGCCGTCAGCGGTCAGGAACTCGTGTGCCATCGCATCAAGAATGGGCGCGATGAATCGCACCCCTACGGACGGCTGACACCTGACGGTTGATTGCTGACCGCTCCGCATCTGTGTCACTGTGGCGACTCGCGTTGGCGTGGCACAGGTATGGCAGGAACGGGCCAGGAGCGCCAGCCCTTGCCGTGAGCACAAATCACGGTATCCTTCACCGGGAGCGTTCGGGGGAACCGTTCCTGAGAGCCCAAGCATCAGCGGGCTGAGCGCATTCCCAGGAGCACCGCAAGAAGGCGCGAATGGATCCATCGTTTTATCAAGAGTATTTCCGGCACGAAACGGAGCACTGGTGGTTCCGCTGGCGCTTCGATCTGATTACCGAGATTGTCGCCTCGCTGCGACCCGGACCGTCGTTCCGGATGCTCGATGCCGGATGTGGCACGGGGCAGATGCTGAAGTGCCTTGAGCGGCTTGGCGACGCGATCGGCATTGATACCTCGCCGCTTGCCATCCATTACGCGAAGGCGCGGGGTGTCCGCCACCTTGTGCAGGGATCCATCAATGCCATGCCGTTCCCTTCCGCGACCTTCGATTGCGTGCTGGCGCTCGATGTCATCGAGCACGTCGATGACGATCTCGGCATCCTGACGCAGTTGCATGAGGTGGTGAAGCCAGGTGGGTATCTGATCGTCACCGTGCCGGCATTTCAGATGCTCTGGTCCGAGCACGATGTGATCAATCTACACAAGCGGCGGTACCGCGCCTCCGGGCTACGCCGCCTGATTGAAGAGGCGGGTTTCGCAATTGAGCGCGTAACCTACTGCAACACGTTGCTGACACTCCCGGTGTTCGTGACCCGTAAGGCGAAGAACCTGCTCCGTGCATTCAAGCACTACCGCAACATTGAGCCAGATCCCCTAGAGTCCGATCTCACGGACTACCCACGCGCGATCAACACCGCGCTGTACTGGCTGCTCAAAGGCGAATCGCGGCTCATGCGCCACGTGAATTTCCCATTTGGCGTGTCGATTCTTGCGGTTGCTCGCCGCCCATCAACGGAAGCCGGTCACGTGCTGGCGGCAGATTCGTCCAACCAGGCGATCTTGCCCGGCGCTAGGGTGCGAGCGGCGGACATGCATGAGACGGCACGCCGGTAAGCTTGCGACAAAAGGCATGGCTCACCCGGTTCGGAAGCGATCAGCATCTCGCTCCTCAATAGGCAGTGCTGCTGGGCCACGTGGGACGATCAGCGCCCCGGATGGCCGGATCACCCTGCTCATTATCAGCCTATGCCTCGGGACCATCGCCTTGCTGCGACTGCTGGCCGCTGGAGGTGATTCGGCTGGAACAGGGATCGTCCGTTTCATTCCCACGCCGGCTGTCACCACCGACCAGGGCTGCACGAATTTTGCCCGGTATTGGATGGTCGAGTCGGGCGTGCAGGTGAGCGCGGACGTGATCGAGGGACTGGGCAATTGCCGGCGGGCAGCCGATGGCACGTGGTTCGTGCCGACCGGGCTGCAGGATCCCCGCCTCCCGCCGGAAGCGCGGCTCACCAACGCTGAGCGCCAGCAGACCGCTGCCGAACGAGCCGAGCTCTTGGCCCAAATCGCGGCTCTTGAGGCGGCTATGCCCCAAACGTTGCAGCGCTGGCTTCGCGAGATCTACGATCCAACGGCGCGCGCAATGACTGGACATATTCGGGATGGCTTTCGCATCGGCGTGCGCCGCGGCCGTTACACGCGACTCACCCAGGCATTCCTGATGGATCCCCGCTATGAGGAGCTTGCGCGCTATGTTGGCTGGATCATGGCGCGTCGGATCGCGGCCTACGACGCGTTTCTGGCGGCATGCGTGAGCAAGGAAGAACTCACCTACCTAGCCGATGCCTGCCGCGGCGTGGAAGATCAGTTAAGCATACGGTTTCCGCCGTTCCCATGGGACCTCAAAGACCCCGTGACACTCGATGCCTACTTTATCGCACAAGTGCGCGGCAACACTGGGGTAACGCCGCCGGCTGGGTGGTCAAACACCCCAACACCGGATACGACGCCGGATCCTGAGGTCCAAACCCCGACACCTCCAGTATGATTCACCAGCGATAAAGGAGAGGTTGGTGTGAGGAGCATGGCGATCACACGTGTGCTGATCGCGAATCGGGGCGAGATTGCAGTCAGAGTCGCGCGCGCGTGCCGCGAGCTTGATATCTGCCCGGTCGCCATCTATGGCGAGGGGGAGGAGCATGCACCCCACGTTCGCCTTGCCGGGGATGCCTATCGCATTCCGGCAACCCCTGGCACGCTCCCGTATCTCGATCAAGCAGCGATCATCGAGGTCGCCAAGCGGGCCGGCGCGCAAGCGATTCATCCAGGGTACGGATTTCTGGCCGAGAATGCCGATTTCGCGGAGGCATGCGCGGCCGCGGGGCTGGTGTTTATCGGTCCGCCAGCGCCTGCCATCCGCGCGATGGGGGACAAGGTTGCTGCCCGGCGCCTCGCTCGCGCGGCGGGGGTGCCTGTCGTACCTGGCAGCGACGGTCCAATTACGACAGTAGACGAGGCCAGGGCGTGGGCCGAGGAATACGGCTATCCCGTGGCGATCAAGGCTGCCGGCGGGGGTGGCGGCCGGGGATTCCGCGTGGCGCGGTCGGCTGCCGATCTTCCAGAAGCCTTCGCGGGTAGCAGCGGCGAGGCCCAGCGCTATTTCTCCAATCCCACGGTGTATCTTGAGCGGTATCTCGACCGGCCACGGCACATTGAGGTGCAGATCATCGCCGATCAGCACGGCACGATCGTCTCCCTCGGCGAGCGAGATTGCTCCGTACAGCGACGCCACCAAAAGCTGATTGAGGAAACCCCGTCGCCGGCCGTCGATGCTGGCCTGCGGCAGGCACTGGGCGAGGCGGCCATTGCCCTAGCCCGAGCCGTTGGCTACGTCAGCGCCGGCACGGTGGAATTCTTGCTCGATCCCAGCGGCTTCTATTTCCTCGAGATGAACACCCGCATCCAGGTCGAGCATCCGATCACCGAGGAAGTCACGGGCATTGATCTGGTCAAACAGCAGGTGCGCATCGCCGCCGGGTTGCCTCTCTCATTTGGCGAGGATATCGCGCCACGCGGCCACGCGATCGAGTGCCGCATCAACGCGGAAGATGCCGGGCGGGATTTCGCGCCAGTGCCGGGAACCGTGAGCCGGTTCCGCCCGCCCGCCGGGCCGGGCATTCGCGTCGATGCAGCCATGGATGATGGGGTTGCCATCCATCCCGCGTACGACTCACTGATCGCGAAGCTTATCGCCTGGGGGCGAGACCGGAACGAGGCGATCGCGCGCATGCGCCGGGCGCTGGCGGAGTTCGTCATTGAAGGAGTGCCGACGACCATTCCCTTCCATCAGCGGGTAATGGAGCATCCCGCCTTTCAAGCTGGCGACGTGACGACCACCTTCCTTATAGAGCATCCGGACGTTCTCCCGCCTCCGGCAACGCCAGCGTCCGCCGAGCGACCGATGCCTGTACCCGCGCGCGAGCTTGTTGTCGAAGTCAATGGCCGCCGCCTGACCGTCCGCGTGCATGGAGAGGTTTCGACTGCGCTCCCGGCGGCAACCCCGCCGCCCCGGCGCCCCACGGCCTCCCGGCAACGATTGCCACATGCGGGAAGCGGCGGTCATGCCGCTGCCGACGGGGCGGAACTGACGAGTCCGTTGCAAGGCACGGTGGTGCGGGTGGCCGTGACGCCAGGGACGCCGGTGCGCCGTGGCGATCTCATCTGCGTCGTTGAGGCGATGAAGATGGAAAACGAGATCGCCGCTCACCGCGAAGGAACTGTCGTCGCGGTCCATGTCGAGCCTGGTCATGCCGTTCGCATCGGCACGGTGCTCGCCACGATTGCGCCTTAAAGTGAGCCATCAGCCGTCAGCGATCACGATTCGGCGGAGCGTCATGTGCGATGCCCCTGGTGAAAGCTGGTAGTCGGCCGCTGATGGTGGCTCGCTTCGATATCGGCGAGAACGTGCGTAACGACGTGGGGAATGGCCGCGGCGACGGGTGGCGAAAGTTCCTCAGCCCAGCCGAATTGCTGGCCAACCACGCCATAGATGATCAGACGGCGAGGCAGCCGGCCGAGCACGTGGGCGAGTGCGATGGCTTCGCCAAGCCCTAACAGATGCGTGGATGCGCTGGCATCGAGCGGGATGGCGCCGGTCCCAGCCTCGATGCGGATCATCGTGCCCGCGGGAAGATCGGCCGCAAT
This sequence comes from Thermomicrobiales bacterium, assembly GCA_042408955.1. Classification (GTDB taxonomy): domain Bacteria; phylum Chloroflexota; class Chloroflexia; order Thermomicrobiales; family UBA6265; genus CALGSZ01. The sequence continues at coordinate 4,451 of JBHOQQ010000138.1, read as the reverse complement.
GGCATCGATCACCACTACCACATCGCGCCCTTGCCACAGATCGAGAAGGTCGGCCGGCTCACCATCGTGCTCGATGATCTCCACGCCTGGCCGGCAGCGGTTCCGGAGGTGGCGGACACAGACGAGACCAGCGGCATCATCCGCGCGGTACGGATTGCCGATGCCGATAATCAGGGGAACCGGTGATTCACGTTCGTTCGACATACAGCGTGAGGAAGTGGGTTGCGCACGAGATGCACGGATCGTAATTCCGAATCATCTGCTCGCATTCCCAGGTGAGGCGATCGGCTGGTAGATCCAGACGCTCCTGGATGAAGGCGAAGAGATCTCGCTCGATGATTTTCTGGTTTTGCGAGGTTGGTGGGATGATGGTCGCCTCGACGATCTGCCCATCGTCCGAGATGACATACCGATGATAGAGAATGCCTCGGGGTGCTTCTGTGCACGCATGTCCGGTGGCGGCGCGGGGGATCACTTCGAAAGCAGGCTGCTCCGGCTCCTCGTATGCCTCGATGATGCGAAGCGCCTCGTCGCAGGCGTACACGATTTCAACTCCGCGAACGAGGATGCTCTGGAATGGGTTGTGGCACACCGGGCCGAGGCCAGCTTGCCGCGCGGTCTCCTGGGCCAGGGGCGAGAGCCGGTCGAAGTTCAGATTGTAGCGGGCCAGCGGCCCAACAGCGTAGGCGCCGCGTTCGCGCAGCCGCGCGTGCAGCGCGTGAGAATGCGGCACCTGCTCCTCGACAACATGCTCCAGGAAAGACGATACCGGGATGTCGAGCCCACGGCTCGAGACCAAGCGCCCCTCGTTAAAGGGATATTCCGCGGGATGCCGGAGAGCAACATATTCGTAATCGGCGTGGAAGTCCGGGAAGGAAAAGGTTGCTGCCCACTGCACCGTGGCGATTGCGGCATCGCGTGCCCACCGGAGCCGTCCGGCTAGCGCAGCGAGATCGGCTTTCGTGGGCAGGCGATACAAGCCACCGACCCGGACATTGATCGGATGAACGGCGCGTCCGCCAAGCAGGGTCATCACCTCGTTCCCAATCTTCTTTAGCTCCAGACCGCGCTCGACCGCTGCCCGGTGGTCTTTCGCCATGTCGATGGCGCTCTCGTACCCGAGAAAATCGGGAGCGTGGAGGAGGTAGATGTGGAGGGCATGGCTCTGGATCCATTCGCCGCAATAGAGCAGGCGGCGCAGATTCCGCAAGGGACCGGTAACTTGCACACCGCACGCTGCTTCCATGGCGTGCACCGCGCTCATCTGATACGCGACCGGGCAGATTCCGCAGATGCGTGCCGTAATATCCGGCGCCTCGGTGAATTGCCGGCCGCGCAACAGCGCCTCGAAGAAGCGCGGCGGCTCGAAGATGCGCAACTTGACGCTAGTTACGCGATCGTCGTGGATGGTGACATGAAGCGCGCCTTCGCCTTCGACGCGAGCGAGATTATTGACGCGAATCGTCCGCCGCCGATGGGTCATGGGCTAAGCTCTCCTGGCGGAAAGCGTCCGCCGCGGCATTGAAGGTGCGGAAGGCTCGAACGATGCCAGCTTCCGCGACGCCGAGATTGGTGACAAGCCAGGTGCTCAGCGAGGCCGTGTTTGGGGATTCCATTGGCCCGTAACAGCCATAGCAGCCTCGCCCGTAGGCCGGGCAGATAGCGCCGCAGCCCGCGTGAGTGACCGGGCCCAGGCAGGGAACACCTTTCGCCACCATAACGCATGGCGTGCCCAGGCGCTTGCATTCGATGCAAACACTGTAGGCGGGGATGGCGGGCCGCCGTCCATTGAGGAATGCGCTGATCACCTCCAGAAGCTGCGCCTTGTTGATCGGGCAGCCTTGCAGAGCAAAATCAACGGGCACATGCGCGGCGATGGGAGTGGAGGTGGCGAGCGTCTCGATGTACTCCGGCTGGGCATAGACGATCGAGAGGAAACCCTCAACGCTGGCGAAATTGCGCAGGGCTTGGATGCCACCGGCAGTCGCGCACGCGCCGATCGTCACTAAATGCTTCGACACCGCGCGCACGCGCTTGATTCGCTCCAGATCGCTTGGGGTTGTAATTGATCCCTCGACGAGCGAGAGGTCGTAGGGGCCGCGCACGGTGGCCCGGCTCGCCTCGAAGAAATAGGCGATCTCGACCTCGTCGGCAAGCGCGAGCAGCTCGTCTTCGCAATCGAGCAGCGTCAGTTGACAGCCGTCGCAGGAGGCGAATTTCCAGACCGCAAGCTTGGGGCGCCGCGCGCGTGGCATGTCAGTACTCGCGAATCGTCAGGAACGGGCGTATCCGGTCATACCGAAAGACTGGCCCGTCCTGGCAGATAAACGCCGGGCCGAGCTGGCAACGCCCGCACAGCCGGACCGCGCACTTGAGATTGCGCTCCAGGGAGACGTAGATCCGCTCGTGAGGGATTCCCTGTCGCTCAAGCTCGCGCACGGTGAAGCGCATCATCACCTCGGGGCCACAGATGAGCGCGATGGTCCGCGCCGGATCGAGTCGCTGCCGGGCGAGCAATGACGTGACTACGCCAACGTGCCCTGTCCAGCCATCCCCGCCGTGATCGACCGTGACGTTGACAGCGATCTTGCGAGGCCAGTGCGCAAGCTCCCGCTGATAGAGCAGGTCGCGGGGCGAGCGCGCACCGTAGAAGAGTCGCGCATCCCGGTAACGCGAGCGGTGCGTGATCAGGTGATACAGGACGGGTCGCAATGGCGCAAGCCCGAGACCGCCAGCGATGACAGCGACATCCTGACCTTCGGCCTCGCTCACTGGCCAGCCTCGGCCGTAGGGTCCGCGCACACCGAGGATATCGCCCCGCTTGGCGGAGCAAATGGCCCGCGTCACGGCTCCGACGGCTCGAACCGTGTGGACCAGCGGAAGCAGCCGGTTGGGATCCCCGCTGATCGAGATAGGCACCTCACCGATGCCGAACCAGTACAGCATGGTGAACTGACCGGCCTGGAAGCGAACGCCCCCGTCCGCGTTCCGTGGGACAAGCTCCAGCGTCACCGTGTCAGCGGTTTCGCGCCGCACCCGGTGAACGACGAATGGGCGCGGCGTCTCGATCATGTCAGCGAGGGACATAATCGGCAAGCTCCATCAGCTGCAACCGCGTCGCTTGCAATCGCTGGATGATCGTCTGGGCGACACGCTTCATGACGTCGTAGCCAAGCGCCGGGTCATCGTCGCATTGCTGGCGCAGGCAGGCGCCATTGAACTCCAATGCGGTGACAGGGGTCAATGCCCTGGCATCGAAGTGCCACCGGTATGGTGGAAAGAGCCACGACCAGCCTAGGACGTCACCAGCGTCGAGCGTCTGGATCGTGATCGGTCCCTTGCCAGGGACAAAGGTTTCGACGGCAACGTTGCCTTGGAGCAGCAGATAAAAGGTGGCGGCGTGTTCCCCTTCCCGCAGAATGAACTCGCCTGGCCCAAAGGTCCGCTCCGTGGCACAACCGGCCAGGGTCCGCAGGTGCTCGGGGGCCAGATCCGCGAAAAAGGGATGCTGGGCCAGCAGGCTAATGATCGCGTCCATTGGACTCTCTCCAGATTGGCGTCTCCCCAGGCCGGTCTGTTTCCCGGATCGCTCGCACTTCTTCGGTGATGTCGATGCCGACGGGACACCAGGTGATGCAGCGCCCACAGCCGACGCAGCCAGAGGTGCCGAATTGGTCGATCCAGCTCGCCAGTTTGTGCGTCAGCCATTGGCGGTATCGTGCTGCCGGAGAGGCCCGGACACTTCCGCCGTGGATAAAGGAGTGATCGAGGGAGAAGCACGAATCCCAGCGGCGAACGCGCTCGGCGGTTCGTCCAGCCAGGTCACTGGTATCCTCAATGCTTGCGCAGAAGCAGGTTGGGCATACCATCGTGCAGTTGCCACAGGTGAGGCAGCGCTGCGCGACCTCCTGCCAGCGGGGATGTTCGGCGTTGCGGTAGAGCAGTTCCTTGATGCCCGCCGTGTCGAGATGCCGGCCCATCTGCCTGGCTGCTCGCTCGACGATGCGGTTCGCGGCCGCGCACTCTTCGGCAGTCGCTGGCCGGTGGGGGACATCGTGCAACACCTCTGCGCCGCGCTCACTGCCGATGTGGGTGACAAAATAGTGCTGGCCGCGCTCGATCACTTCGGTCAGCGCCAGATCAAATCCCGTGGACACGCGCGGGCCAGTCTGCATCGAGACGCAGAAGCAGGTGCCACCAGGAGATCCGCAGTTGACGGCCACGATGAACGCTTGCTCCCTCCGCCTCGCATAGGTGGCATCTGGTGCAGGACCGCGCAGGAATACCCGGTCCTGGATGGCGATGGCGTATATTTCGCAGGACCGCACTCCGATGAACGCCAAGCGCGGAGCCTCTTCCTGCTCCGCCTCGATCGTAAACCCGCCGTCGCCGGTGCGCCGGGCGCGCCACAAGAGAAGCTCCGGTGGAAAGAGCAATGACTTCCAGGAATG
>JBHOQQ010000135.1:0-19255 GCA_042408955.1 Thermomicrobiales bacterium | reverse complement strand
TGGCATGATCGAAGCTCTTGCTGGCCTGGGAGTTATCATCCTCGCAGTCTTGGGGCTTGCTGGTCTCCTTGAGCAGACCCTCGCTGCTGTCGCTACTATCGTGCTCGGTGTCGCATTTCTCGCCCTTGGTGCCGTCGTCGTAGCTTTGTACGCCACCGCAGAAGGAGCGCCCACCAGTGGCGTGGCCATCGAGTTGCTTGGTGGTCTCATCGCCATCATCCTGGGCATCCTTGCGCTGCTCGATGTCGTCCCCTTGGTCCTGGTGGCGGTCGCCATCGTCGTCCTAGGCGCCTCGCTGCTGCTCGGCAGCAGCGTCATGCGGCGAGCTGTCGCGGCGGCGGGTCAAGCCCAAGAAGCCGTGCTGGCCACCGCGTCCGCCCAGGCCTTGATCGGGGCAGCAGCGATTGTCCTCGGTGTCCTCGCGCTCGTCGGCATCCAGAGGGAGATCCTGATCCTCTCGGCGCTGCTGGCGCTCGGCGCTGGCGTGCTGATGGGCAGCGTCGCGGCAACGACGAAGCTCATGCGGCTGGTCCGCGCGTAATCACGCGGTGAAAGGTGGCCATCGTTCGGCGCCGGCTGGCCACCCGACCGCCCACCTTGCGTGCTTCGACACACTTCAGGAATATACTGGCTGATCGCACAGGTGTCGCGATCCTCAGGCTCGGTCGCTCGCTCCCGCTGTCATCCCAAGCTCAGGGCTGTGAGCGGCCCGCCTCGTGCCGCATTGACGCCACTCTGTGCCGGGGGGATGATTCTGCGCCAGATACTCGCACGATCACCACGCCGGAGCGTGCCAATGTCACATCACTACCATGAGATAAGCTTCTGGCTGGAGACGTGTGGCGACGACCTGACGCCCCGGCCACCGCTCGACAGCTCTATTTCGACCGATGTCGCGATCCTCGGAGCTGGCTTCACCGGGCTCTGGACCGCATACGAGTTGCTCGAGCGAGAACCATCGCTCACGATCGCGATCCTGGAAGCAGAAATCGCTGGGTTCGGCGCCTCCGGACGCAACGGCGGCTGGTGCTTCTCCGGCTTTCCCGTCTCCCCGCTGCGTCTGCTGGAGCGCTATGGCTACGATGCGGCCCGCGCCGTCTCCCTCGCGATGATTGCCTCCGTCGATCGTGTCGGCCAGGTCTGCCAGGCCGAAGGGATCGATGCGCATTACGCGAAGGGCGGCGAGCTCGAAATCGCCCGCGCCCCGTATGATCTTCCCAAGCTTCAGGCCATGTATGACGAATATCGTGCCATCGGACTGGACGATCACGTCGCGCTGCTCGATGCGCGGGAGACTACCGAGCGCTTGGTCGTCGCGCGGGCGGCCGGCGCGTTCTTCAACCGGGAAGGGGCAGCGGTCCAGCCCGCCCGCCTGGCCCGCGGCCTCGCCCGCACCGTCGAGCGACGCGGCGCCCGCATCTACGAGCAGACTCGCGTGACGAACGTCTCGCCCGGCCCCACCCCCAAGCTGGAAACCGCGCGCGGCACCGTCTCCGCCCGGGTCGTGGTGCTGGCCGGGGAGGCGTATCTCTCCCAGCTCCCCCAGTTCCACCGGGACATCATCCCCCTCACGTCCCACATCGTCCTCACCGAGCCACTCAGCACAGCGCTTTGGGAGCGCCTCGGCTGGCACAACCGGGAGGTCGTTGGCGGCTTCGGCACGACCGGCGGCTACCTCCAACGCACAGCCGATGGGCGCATCGCCTTCGGTGCCTACCGCGCCCGCTACCCGTTCAACTCGCGGATCACCGCCGCGCTTGACCGGAATGAAGAGGTCTTCGCGCATGCGCGGCGTGCCGCGCTCGATTGGTTCCCGATGCTGGCTGGAATCTGCTTCACCCACGCCTGGGGTGGGGTCTTCGGTGCCCCGCGCGACGGGATGCCGCTTATGACCTTTGATCCCCGCACGGGCATCGCTCTTGCCCGTGGCTACACGGGAGAGGGAGTGGCCACCGCCAACCTGGCTGGGCGTGTCCTGGCCGATCTCATCACCGAGCGCGACACCGAGCTGACACGCCTTCCCATGACGCGTCACCGGCCTCGCCGGTGGGAGCCGGAACCGCTCCGCTGGCTCGGTGTGACGTTCGTTCGCCGCAGCCGGCAGAAGCTGCTGGAGCAGGTTGAACGGACTGGGCGCTACCCGGATCGCCCGACGCTTGCCCAGCGTCTATGGGAGCACTGAGGAGCGAGAAAGCGGAAGCCGGTCACGGGGGCGCGGCGTGGGGTTGGGTGATCGGCGGGGGCTGGAGGTCACAATGACAGCGAGCCGGCTGTGACGGATCACAACCGGCTCGGACACCTCATCCTTGTTTAGCGAAGCAGGGGCTCGCGTCGCGGTATGGGGAGTATTAGTATCGGGAGTAGCGGCTCGAAGAGCGCTGCTGCTGGAAGCAATCGCGGCAGTAGACCGGCTTGTCGCTGCGCGGCTGGAACGGAACCTCCGTCTTGGCCCCACAGGACGAGCAAACGGCGGGGAACATCTCCCGCTGGCCACCGTTGTAGCTGCTTCCTCCACGGGAATATCCGCTGGAGTAGCTGCTGGAGTAGCCGCTGCGGCCGTAGCCGTCAGCAGAACGCTGCGCTTTGCGGGCAGCCCGGCAGCTCGGGCATCGCTGTGGCTCAGAAAATCCGCGCTCCTGGTAGTACGCCTGCTCGCCGGCAGAAAATGAAAACGTCTCGCCGCAATCGCGGCAGGTAATTGTGCGGTCACTCATCCCGCTGAAACCCTCTGCGCCGGAGATTCCTCGGCGCCTCACGAAAAAAGAAAACGTTCGAGCTCAAACGGCTCCAGCGGAACGAGACACGCAACGATTCCCCAACGGCCCACTCAGTTGGGCGAATCCTACGAGCGCGTACACGAAGGAAGCGCTTGAACGCTCGTTATCATACCACATTGGCAAGCCAGCGCGCCACGCCCCAAAATACTCAGGCATCACCCTGCCCCGCGCACGCCCAAAGCACTGCGTAAGGAGATCGTCACTCATGGATAGCGTCACACTCCGGCGGAAAGAGTGGCTTGCTGTGGCGCGCGAGCTCGATGCCACGTACCGAGAATCCGCACCGCCGGGCCTCCGCGAGCGCATCGCCCACTTGCTCGCGCAATTTCCGAAATCCTGGCAGGATGAAGCTTGTCAGTTGGAGCTCGATCCCGTCGCGGCGGATGTCGTCCGTGCCATCGTCCAACGGGGCCGGGGATTCCCGGTCGATCCGTCGGTCGAGCGCGCTCGACAGGCAGCGCTCGCCGAGGCAGAGGAGATTATCCGGGAACATCAAGCCTCGCCGGATGAACCCTCCGGCGGCAAGGATCGCGGGGAGCCGTCGTGAGCGGCCACGGCGGCTGCTGCTGGCCGCGCCTGGCGCAATTCCTCAAGCTCACGCCGCAAATCTTCCAGGTCGGCAAACTGCCGGTACACGGATGCGAACCGGATATAGGCCACCTCGTCAAGCTCCTTTAAATGGCGGAGGACCGCCTCGCCGATCGCGCTCGATGGCACCTCGGGCGTGCCGAGCGCGTGCATCTCGGCCTCGACTTTTTGCACCAGGGCATCAATTTCCCGCTCGCCGACCGGGCGCTTCGTCAGCGCCACGCGCAACTTCTGGCGCAGCTTCGCCGGGTCAAATTCCTGGCGGCGGCCATCCTTCTTCACCACCACGAGCCCGGCCAGGTCGGCCCGCTCGTAGGTGGTAAATCGCCGCCCACAGCGAACACATTCGCGCCGGCGGCGAATGGTTTCACCACCGCTCACTTCCCGGCTGTCGATGACTCGGGAATCAGCCGCATGGCAAAATGGGCATCTCATCGTCGCTTCACTCCGAGCCGCTCGGCAGCTTCCAGCCCAGCGGTAGCGCGCCGGCATTCGGGTCAGACCAGCCAGCCATTTCCGCGTCTCCTCGCCACGTCGCTCGGTAGTCTGCTGGAATCCTGCGGCGAGTTTCGCGATGCAGCCCCGGTCGCGTGCTCGCGACGCGGCTCACCGTTCACGGAGGAAGCGAATGAGACTCGACTCGCTGTCCCAGTCGTCGTCCGGCAGAATCGGCGCGGCATGCGGCTGCTGCCTGGGCGCGGCTGGCTCCGGCTGCGCGATCCGGTAGACGCGGTCACGGTCTCGCCCGGCCGGCGGTTGCGCCGGATACCGCGAAACTGGCCTCCGGCTCACGCGATCCGACATCGGTGCCTGGTCCTGGAAGCCCGTGGCGATTAGCGTGATCATGACGGCATCGCCGAGCGACTCGTCAATCGAAGTGCCATAGAAGATTTCCGCATCCTCATCGACAGCCGCCCGGATGATTTCCGCCGCCTCGCTGGTCTCAATGAGTGTGAGGTTGGAGCCCCCGGTGATGTTGTACAACACCCCGGTCGCTCCTTGAATGCTGGTCTCCAGCAATGGACTCTCGATTGCCTCCTTGGCCGCATCAATGCAGCGAGTTTCGCCGACACCGTGACCAATCGCCATCAGGGCCGAGCCAGCATCGCGCATGATCGTGCGCACGTCAGCAAAATCCAGATTGATGATTCCAGGCTTCGTAATCAGGTCGGAAATACCCGCGATGCCCTGCCGCAGCACATCATCGGCCATGCGGAACGCATCGGTTATCGACGTTTTGGGATCCACCATGTCAAGGAGCCGCTGATTCGGAATTGTGATCAGGGCATCCACCGCTTCACGCAGCGCGGCAATTCCCTCTTCGGCCGCCCGCCGCCGCCGGCTCCCCTCGAAATCAAACGGGCGCGTCACCACGCCAACAGTCAGCGCGCCAGACGACTTTGCCAGCTTCGCGATCACCGGCGAAGCACCCGTGCCGGTGCCGCCGCCCATGCCCGCGGTAATGAAGACCATATCCGTATCGCGAACAAGCTCGGCAAGCTGCTCCGCACTCTCCTCGGCGGCGCGCATCCCAACTTCTGGGCGCCCACCTGCGCCAAGCCCCTTCGTGAGCTTGTCGCCGATCCGCACGGAGATTTGCGCCGCGCTGTTGAGAAGCGCCTGGGCATCGGTGTTGACGGCAACGAACTCCACCCCATCAACCCCGGCGTCGATCATCCGGTTGATCGCGTTTCCCCCGGCGCCGCCAACGCCGATTACCTTTATTCTGGCAAAGCTATTGGACATCGGTAGCCTGTTTTCTGGATGTGTGGCTGGCTCCGGAGCATGGCCCGGAGATTGAGCCCGCGAACCCGGTGGCGGAGAGATGTTTGGCCGCGTATGCACAAACGGTCCAAACTTTCCTCCGTGCTCAGACGGGGTGTTGCGTTGACTTTCCCGACGGCCCAAGCCCGGCGTTGGACGTTGTCCTTGGGTCTGCATCGCCATCTTCCCCACCCCACCGCAAGCGTACCCAACGCTTCCGGCGCATGGCATGCGACAGCCGGTTCCTGAACCTGCACCTCGCACGCGGCGCGTTCCTTCGCGACCGACTAGCGTGCACCGTGCAGCCCTCCACACCGGTTCGCCAGCTCACGAGCCCCCCGTCCCACGGTTATTCCGGCTCCATCCGAGGCCCCGCGCCGACCCGACCCCCGATAGGCCATGAGTGAGGACGCCAAAGCACCGTGAGAGCTCCATAGCCGTCGGTCGCTGGCGCCGGAGTATACCACGACGACGCCTCTTCCGGCTGCTCGTGTCAGTCCACCCTATACGGACAACTTGTCCCTTCACACCTCAGTGGCGCTGCCGGCCGGCATGCCGCTCGAGAGCTAATTCAATCAGCCGGTCGACAAGCTCCGGCAGCGGAAGTCCGCTTGCTTCCCACAGTTTTGGATACATGCTGATGGACGTGAACCCAGGGATCGTATTGACCTCATTAACATAGAGCTGGTGTGTCTTCCGCTCCAAAAAGAAATCAACACGCGCCATTCCCGCCAAATCAAGTGCTCGGAACGCCGCGACCGCGAGCTCCTGCACCCGCTCCATCACCTCACATGGCACGGGCGCGGGAATGATCAGTTCAGACCGGTCATCGATATATTTCGCATCATAATCGTAGAACTCGTTGCAGGGCACAATCTCACCAGCGACTGACGCGACTGGCTCATCATTCCCCAATACCGAGACCTCAAGCTCACGCGCATCAATGCCTTGCTCGATCACGATCTTCCGGTCATAGCACGCGGCTTCGTTGATGCCATCAGGGAGCTCAGCGAGGTCATGCACCTTGGTGATGCCCACGCTCGAGCCGAGGTTCGCCGGTTTGGTAAAGCACGGGAACCCCAGCGTATCAACAACGCGCCGGCAGATCGCCTCAGGATCGCGCTCCCATTCACTGCGCCGGATCGTGATCCAGGGCGCCTGTGGCAACCCAGCCCGTGCCAGCAGCTCCTTGGCGATCGCTTTGTCCATCGCCACCGCCGAGCCAAGCACCCCGGCGCCGACGTAGGGCACCCCTGTCAATTCCAGGAACCCCTGCACGGTGCCATCCTCGCCCATCGGCCCATGCAGCACCGGGAAAACAACGTCCAACCCCCCAGCAAAGACGGTCGCCAGTGCCGCTGGCGTCGCCGCCTCGACGAGCCCGTTCGTCGCCACGCTCCTCCCGTCGGCAACGGCGAACAGGGGGGATTGCGCGGCAAGCTGATGAAACGGGTCTCCCCCAGCCAGCCACCGGCCTTCGCGGGTAATGCCGATTGGCACCACCTCGTACTTGGCCGGGTCGAGCGCAGCCATCACCGTCTGGGCCGAGCGCAGAGAGACGTCGTGTTCCGCCGATTGCCCCCCAAACACCACGGCCACGCGAATTCGGCCCCGGTCATGTCCACCAGCGTTCGCTTGCGTCATGGTCAATGCTCTCCGCTTGCGTGGCGAGATCCGGCGGCTGCCATCCGGCTAAAACTCGCCAAGCTCCTCTATTTCCGGCTCCAAATGCACGCCGAACCGCTCCAGCACGCGCTCCTGCGCGATCGCGATCAGCTCGCGGACTTGCGCCGCCGTCCCGCCGCCCGCGTTGACGATAAAGTTGCAGTGTTTCGTCGAAAAGGCAACCGCCCCCACCGCGAAGCCCTTCAATCCGGCCGCCTCCAGCAGCCGCCCCGCGAAATCGCCTGGTGGATTGGTGAAGGTCGAGCCGGCACACGCCCCGGTCGGTTGGGTGCTCCGCCGGTACTCGGCATGCTCCTCGGCCAAGCGCGTCAGCTCCCTCGGGTCCGCTTTCGGGAGGCGCATGACCACCTCCAGCACATGATGAGGCCGTGGCCGGGCAGCCGCTTTCAACGTCGTGTAGCGATAGGCCGGAGCCAGCCAGTCGCGCTCCACCGTACGCACGCTCCCATTGTTGTCGAGAACAACAACAGCGACGAGATGATCCTTCTGCTCGGTTCCATGCGCACCCGCGTTGTTGACAGTCGCCCCGCCGATCGTGCCCGGTAGCCCCACCGCCCACTCCATCCCCGCCCAGCCGCGCTCGCAGCAATACCGGCCAACCCAGGAGAGCGGCGCCGGGGCGCCCGCGCGCAGCACCACGTGATCCCCGCCATCCTCCACGGTCAGCAGGCGCTCAGCGCGCTCGCCCGGCGTTCGCGCCAAGATGACGAGGCCGCGGATACCCTGGTCTCCCACCAGCAAATTGCTGCCACCACCGATCACGGTCACCGGCAGCCGCTCCTCCCGCGCCCATGCCACGGCGGCAATCAGGTCGTCCGGGGTTGGAGCACGAACGAGAAAATCGGCTGGCCCCCCAATGCGCCAGGTGGTATGGAGCGACATCGGAGAGTTTTCCAGCACCGTCAGATGAGGGAATCCAGGAATGCTTCGTGTTGGGGAGCCGGCGCGTTGCGTCCGCCTCGGCTGGCTTACCCGTCCGTTGCTCGTGCCCGGCGCGAGATCGACTTCCGTCACCCTGACACTTCCTTGCTGGTCGTGTGCCGTCACGCTCGCTCCCTCAACACGCTCAGGAGGAGCGGCCCCACCGCCGTAACATCGCCAGCCCCGATGGTGAGGACCACATCTCCAGGTTGGACCAGCGTCGCCAGCAACGCTGCTGCGTCGGCCGGCCGGTCCGCGGCATGTGGGCGCTTGGTCATCAGGCTGCGCATATCCTCAGCGCTGATGCCGAGCGAGTCCGTTTCCCGCGATGGGTAGATTTCGAGGATCATCACCTCGTCCGCATCGCCAAACGCGCCGGCGAACTCATGCAGCAGCGCTCTCGTCCGGCTGAAGGTATGTGGCTGAAAGACGGCCCAAAGCCGTCGCCCAGGATACCGCTCACGCGCCGCGCGCAGCGTTGCCGCGATCTCCGTGGGATGATGTCCGTAATCATCGATGACCAGCACCCCGCGCGCTTCTCCCTTGAGCTCGAACCGGCGCCGGATGCCACGAAACCGAGCTAGTGCGGCGAGTGTCGCGCCCGGCTCGCACCCCAGCGCGGCCAGCGCAGCCGCTGCCGCCAGTGCGTTGCGCGCGTTATGCCGGCCCGGCCCTTGGAGGCAAAAGGGTATCTCCGTACCTTCTGGCGTCCGCGCGATCCAGCGGCCATCGCCGGCGCAGACCTGCCATGCCGCGTCTGCCGACTCGCCAAATGTCACGATGCGCAGATGCCGCGGGAACTCAGGCCGGGCAAGCACGCGCTGGCACCCCGGATCGTCTGCCGCCAGCACCACAGTGCCGCCGTTGCGGACACACCCGGCGAAGGCCGCGAAATCGGCGTCATAGTGCTCTTGGCTCGGGAAAATATCCGGATGATCGTAGTCGATGTTGGTGATGACAGCGACCTCCGGCCGTAGCCAGAGAAACGCGTGATCGAACTCATCCGCCTCCACCACGGCCGTGTCGCCCTGTCCAGGACCGGCGTTGGCTCCTGTTTCGGTGAGCACCGCGCCGACGGCATACGTTGGATCGCGTCCCAACGCGCGGAGCGCGGAGACGATCATCGCACTGGTGGTGGATTTCCCATGCGAGCCGGCAACCGCGACGCACCGCCGCTCATTGGCGATCATGGCGAGCAGCTCGCCCCTGGCAACACGCGGCACCCCAGCGTGTGCAGCAGCCTGCAACTCGGGATTTTCGCGGCGTGCCGCCTTCGTGTCGACCAGGAGATCGGCGCTGGCCGCCCGCTCAACGTCGGTGTGGCCAATATTGACTGGAATGCCAAGCGCCTCCAGTGCCGCCGTTTGCTCGGAAGCGGTGGCGTCAGAGCCGCTCACGCGGTAGCCCCAGGCATGAAGGATGCGGGCCAACCCGCTCATGCCGATACCGCCAATGCCGACGAAGTGAATCCGCGCGGGCGCTGCTGGTAAGGTGGTCTGCGGCTGCCGGGTAGTCATTGTTGTTCTCGATGCGCCAAGAGGGATCGTACGGCTTGCCGGAACCGCTCCCCTCGCTCGAATTCATCCCGAAAGAGTCCAAAGCTTGCGCAGCCGGGCGACAACAGCACAACCTCTCCGGGCCGGGCCGCCCCGGCGGCTGCCTCGACGGCCGCCGTCATGCTGTCAAAGGGACCGTGGACTGGTACCTGGCCTGCTGCGAGCATCTCTCCCAACCTGGGCGTGGCGCTCCCGGCGAGTAAGTAGACCACAGCTCCCACATCCTGTGCCGCCCTGGCCAGTGGCCAAAGATTGAGCCGCTTGTCCGCCCCTCCCGCGATCAGGTGGATGCGGCTGCCCGCGTGGGAGCGCAGCGCTGCAACGGTTGCGGCCGGCGCGGTCGCAGCGGTGTCATTGATGAAGAGCACGCCATCGATTTCCGCCACCACCTCTTCGCGGTCCTTGACGCCGGGGAAGGCGGCCAGCCCTGCCACGACTGCCTCCACCGGTGCCCCACGCAGCATCGCCGCCGCTATCGCCGCCGCTGCGTTCGCGACGCGATGCTCGCCCCATCCGGCTGGCATGGGGATCACCGCATCCACCTCCCCAATGCGAGCACGCACTCCTTCACTGGTGATCCAGCAGCCATCTCCCCCGCGGTCGCGTGCGCCAAACGGCACCACGCGCCCACGAGTCAACGCCGCCGCTTGCCAGGCTTCCGTGTCGTCGGCATTGACGACGAGGGCATCCCCCGGTGCTTGGTGCCGGGCAATGCTGCGCTTGGTGTCCGCGTACTCGGCAAAGTTGGCATAGGTATCGAGGTGATCTTCCGAGATGTTCGTGAGCACCGCGATATGGGGGGAGAGTCCATGCTCGTCGAGTGCTTCAAGCTGCCAGCTCGAAATTTCGAGGACAACGGGCGTATCTGGCGATATGCGATCGAGCTGCCCGACTGCGCTGATGCCCATGTTGCCAGCGAGCACCGTGCGCTTGTCCCACGCGCGCAGCATGGCCGCGCAGAGGGTGGCGGTCGTCGTTTTGCCCTTCGTGCCCGTCACGCCGATCACGGGAGCCGGGCAGGCGCGGAGAAAGAGGGACATCTCCATCTCGATCGGCACACCCGTCGCCCGCGCAAGCTGCAAGAATTTCGAGGAGCGCCGCACCGTCGGGTTCCGCACGATCAGGTCCGCTCCCTCGGGGGTGAAGTCCCGCTCCTCATGTCTCCCGAACACGTAGCGGATGGGAAGATCGGCCAGGCGGCGCAGCGGCTCAGCAAGCTCTGCCTCGGACTTCAGATCGGTGACCGTGACCAGCGCGCCCTGCTCCGCGAGATAGCGTGTCACCCCCACGCCCCCTTCGCGGGTCCCGAGTCCCATCACCGTCACGCGCTTGCCAGCAAAGGACGGTGCCGAGACGCGGGGGCCCGGCGTCGCTTGGCTCTGGTCCGCGGAGCGTGCTTCGTCATTCACGTGCTCGATCCCCATGCGGCTCGTCGTCAGACTCGTATCAGCGCCCGGCTTAGAGGAGTGCCAGCGCAACACCGAGCAAGCCAGACATCATGCCAATCATCCAAAACCGCATCGTCACCTGTGTCTCGGACCAGCCGATGAGCTCAAAATGGTGATGCAACGGCGTCATTTTGAAGAGCCGCTTGCCCTCGCCCGTCCGGCGCTTCGTCCATTTGAAATACATCACTTGCAGGATGACTGATAACGTCTCGGCGACGAACACAAAGCCGACCACCGGTAGCAGAAGCCACTGGCCGGTCATGAAGGCGGCGGTTGCCAGCGCCGCGCCGATCGCCAGCGAGCCGGTATCGCCCATAAAGACCTGCGCAGGATGGGCGTTGAACCACAGGAAGCCCATAAGACTGCCGACCATCGTGAAGCAGAACGTCACGACACCAAGCTGTCCTTGCCGGTAGGCGATGATGCCATAGGCAACGAAGGCGATTGCCGCGAGCCCGGCCGCTAGCGTATCCAGCCCGTCCGTCAGATTCACGGCGTTGGACATGGCAATGATCGCGAACGCGGCAATCGGCAAATAAAACCAACCGATATCGTATCTTCCAACGAATGGGATATAGATATGGTGTAGATCAAGTCCATATGGGGCGGGGAATCGCAAAATACAGGCCGCAACGACGCCAAAGAGCGTCAGCCAGGCAAACTTGAACCGGCCGGCCATGCCACGCTTGACCCCGCCGACCAGGTTCATCCGGTCGTCGATCGCGCCGAGCACACCTGCCGACAGGAGAATGCCGATCGGCAGCAGCATCGAGAGCCTCCCGGCGAGATTGAAGACCGTGGTGATCAGGACCACCGTCATCGCGATCATGATCCCGCCCATCGTTGGGGTGCCGGTCTTGCGCACATGACCCTGCGGCCCTTCTTCGCGGATCTGCTTGCCGATCTTTTTCAGGCGGAGATATGTCACAATCGGTCTGCCCAAGATGAGCGTGACCACGAAGGCGAGCGCCGCTAGCGCGAGCGAGACGGCCATGTTCTCGTTGGGATCTTCCGGCATGACGCTGCCAACGAGGAGAGGCCATCCAGCCGCGGTGAACCAGATCACGCTCATGAACCCTGGCTGGCGCTAGCGCCAGCGTCCGCATTTTCCCGCAGAGCCACCACGAAGTCCTCCATCTGCAGCCCGCGTGAGCCCTTCAGGAGGACCGTGTCTCCCTCCCGCAATTCGCGCCGGAGATGCGCGATCAACTCCTCACGCTGATCGAGACCGAATGATGTCACGGCAAGCGGACGCCCGTCGACGGCTGCCGTCTCCCGTGCCTCGTCGGCAATGATGCGCGCTAGCTCTCCATACGTGATCAGCACGTCGGCCACTTCTGCCACGCGCCGCCCCACGATGCGATGTTCGCGCTCGGTCACTTCGCCAAGCTCACGCATATCACCGAGGACGGCAACGGCTCGCTTCGGGCGCAGCTCGTGGAGGAGTCCGAGCGCGGACAGCACCGACGGTGTGCTGGCGTTGTAGGTGTCGTCAATCAGCCGCGATCCATTCGGCCCCGGAACGACCAGCAGCCGGACCTGAACACGCGGATCGGATAAGCCTGGCAGCATCTCCGAGATGTGCAAGCCGAGGACATGCCCGACGGCAAATCCAGCGAGCGCGAGTTGAACCGCATGCCCGCCGATGAGCGGCACCTTCACATGAAACACATCATTGTCCAGATGGAGGCGGAAGGACGTGCCATCCAGCCCGTGGGTTTCGACGCGGTCGGCTCGCACCTCGTTCCGTGCCCCAAGCCCGAAGGTCACCACCCGTCCACGGCAACGCGGTGCCATGGCCAGCACCCGCTCGTCATCGCCGTTGAGCACGGCCACGCCATCCGCGGGGAGTGAATCCACCAGCTCAGCCTTGGTTTCGGCAATCGCCTCGATGCTCCCCATCCGCTCAAGGTGCACCGGAAACACATTCGTAACGACGCCGATGCGCGGGCGGGCGATGCGCGCGAGCAATGCCAATTCCCCAAAGGCATAGGCGCCACCCATCTCCAGCACTGCCATCTCGGTGCCCGGCTCGATCTCCAACATGGACAGAGGCAGACCAATCTCGCTGTTCATGTTGCCCGGGCTTCGGTACGTCGAATACCGCTGCCCGAGCACCGCGGCGACGATCTCTTTGGTGCTCGTCTTGCCAACGCTGCCCGTAATGCCGACGACGGTCAGATTGAGCCGCTCGCGCCGAGATGCCGCCAGCCGCTGCAACGCGGCCACCGGCTCGTCCACGGTGATGACTGGCAAAGGGAAAGCTGTCCGGGGCGCAGCCCAATCGCGCCGCACGAGCGCTGCCGCCGCGCCACGGCTCGCTGCCTCGTCGACGAAATCATGCCCGTCGAACCGCTCGCCCCGAATAGCGATGAACAGATCACCCGGTTGAATGGCCTTCGAGTTACGCTCGATCCAGCGGAACGACGTCTCGGGCGAAAGCTCGCCGTGCACGGTCCCGCTTGTCGCTTGCAGGACCTCGGATAAGGGAATCGGTGGTCTCATCGTGCGCTCCTTTGCCGTGCTGGCCCTGCCTCCTCGCTTGGGAGCCGCTCGGCTACCCGCAGCACCGCGCTCCGGCTACGCGGATTGACCGCGATCTCATCTGCTCTGGGCCGAATGGCTTTGCCGACAGGCAGCAGACGCGGCACGTGGTTGCACGTGCACACAGGGTGCTCCGGCGGGCAAATGCACCTTGCGCTTTCGCGTTGAATGAATCGCTTGACAATCCGGTCTTCAAGGGAATGAAAGCTGATGACTGCCAAGCGGCCACCTGGGGCCAACACCGTCAGCGCTCCCTCTAGGGCCTGCTCGAGCACGATCAGCTCAGCGTTCGTTGCAATCCGTAGGGCCTGAAAGGTCCGTGTGGCCGGGTGAATATCCCGGCTCCGCTGTCGCCCGGCCGCCTTGCTGACAATTTCGGCAAGTCGCGTGGTCGTGGTGATTGGCTCACGCAGCCGCTCCCGCGCGATCGCCGCCGCGATCCGGCGCGCCTGCGGTTCCTCACCAAAGCGCCAGAGAAGCGCTGCCAATTCGTCCTGCGGCAAGGAATTCACCAGGGCCGCCGCCGGGACTCCCCGCGTGGGATCAAAGCGCATATCGAGCGGGCCTTCCAGCCGAAAGGCGAACCCGCGCTCCGGGGAAGCAAGCTGAAACGAGGACAACCCAAGGTCGAGCAGGATGCCATCCAGCGGCGTCATCTGCTCGGACCGGGCGATGTCGGCCAGTTGGGCGAAATTTGCCTGGACGAGCCGCAGCCGCCGGGTCAGCCCATGCTCGACAGCAAGCCGGCGCCCTCGGGCAATGGCCTCAGGGTCGGCATCGAGGGCCAGCACCACGCCATCCGGTTCGCTCGCCTCCAGGATTGCCAGGGCATGCCCACCGCCCCCGAAGGTTCCATCGAGATACCGGCCACCGGGCCGCGGCCGCAGTGCCTCAATACCTTCCCGCAGCAACACCGGCCGGTGCACGACGTCTGCCGGTTGCTCAGCCTGTTCAGAGAGGTCGGTGCTCATCGCTAGAGGAGACTGGCCAGCCGCTGGGCGATGGCGACTCCTCCTTCGTCGATCGCGGCCAATTGCTCCTGCCAGCGAGCGGGATTCCAAATCTCTATCGAGGAGTGCACGCCAACGACATAGGCCTCGCGCTCGAGCTCGGCGTACTGACGCAGCTCGGGCGGCACCAAAATGCGTCCCTGGCCATCGAGTTCGAGATTGACCGCCTCCGCAAACACCATCCGCCGAAACGCGCGCGCGTCTGGATCGGTGATCGGCAGAGCGTTGACCTTTTCCGCGAGTGGAATCCATGACGACAAGGGGTAGAGCGCCAGACAACGATCAATGCCTCGGGTCAAGACGACGCCTCCCGCGAGCTCCTCTCGGAACCGCGCCGGAATCGCCAGCCGCCCTTTCGCGTCGAGCGTATGGGCATAGCGCCCGAGAAACATCCGATCCGGCACCCTTCGGGGCGGCGCGGGGAAACGACCAGCCACGAGGCGGGAGAGGTGTTATCCACATGGGGGGCCACTTATCCCCACTTCTCCCCACCGTTATCCACAGCATACGCTGTTTCGCCCGCGCTGTCCACCCCCATCCCACCGGTCACTTCGTGCATACGTACAGAGTGTTTTGCCCTCACACCCTTGAATACGAACAAATGTTCGGTTATCATGAACCAGCGTCATGACCCAAGCATGACGCTGAGGAGGGAACGATGTTTCTTGGATGGTACGACCCCGATAAGAAGCGCCCCGCGCGCGAGAAGCTGCGCGATGCAATCGAGCGATACATTGAGAAATTCGGCGCCGCTCCAGCGACGTGCCTTACCAGCGTCGCTGATGCCAGTGAGCTTGCCGCCGACACCAAGGCGCCCGACCTTCCGGTCAAGGGCGTCACGTTCATCCCTCGCCACACCTTTTACGTGGGGGTTGAGGACGAGCCGGCTGCCGAGCTCGCAGCCGCTTGAGGCGCGCGCCCGCGTCACGACACCCAGTACCAGTTGGCGAATTGGACGGTGAGCAGGACAAGCAACGCGGCTGAGATGACCGCTACCGGCACGCTCAGGAGACGCGGGCGGAAGAGCCAGGCCAGCACCACAAAGATCGGGAAGAGCGTCAGCCCGAAGCGCGGCATGCTCATCAGTGGATGCACCGTTGATGGCTGCAAGATCGGGATCACCAGACCCGGAATCAGCCAAACGCTCTGATAGAGCGGCAAGACTTTGAGCCCAATGATGGCCAGGACGACAAACAGGACCGTGCAGACCAGCTCCAGCGTGTCGCTGTCGGCGACCCATTTCCGCCAGGATTCGCTCACGATGAGTGACCATGAAGGGGCATCGAGCAACGCGCGAAGCCAGCCCCAATCCGCGCCTTCGACCAGCCAGTCCCGCGTCTGACCATATTGGGTGAGCCGGAGCGTGCACCCTTCGATGGCGCAGCGAAACGTCTCCCAAGGCAGGGCCGACGTCCGGTTCCATTGATTTTGGACATCAATGAACGCCCGCCAGCTTCCCTGGACACGCTCGAGATGTGAGCCGAAGGCGATAGGGCCGAGGGCGGGCATCGCAACCGCCGCACCACGCGGGATAAGGTCACGGACATACAGTCCATACTGCTGCAAGAACAGCACGGCAAACGGCAGCACCAGGAAGACGCCGTAGGAGCGCGTCAGCGCCGCCAGCGCCCCCAACAGACCAGCCAGCCACCAATGCCGCAACCGCGCCGCCAGCAACGCCCCAACCGACAGCATCAGGAACGGCGATTCGGTATAGACCGCGGAGAAGAACAACGCGGTTGGGAACAAGGCGATGGCCCACAACGTCCGCCGCGCCATCCCTTCATCAAAGTCGAGCGCGACCAGCCGGTAGAGGAACATGAGCGCCACGACGAAGCAGACATTGGCGATAAGGTAGCCGGCCACCTCGGGCGCCAGCCCGGTTAGGCTGCTCAAGCCGCGCATCGTCCATGGGAAGAGCGGCCAGAACGCCGCCTTCGGCGACCAATCGCCATAGCCCTGCTCGGCGATCATCGTGTACCACAACCCATCCCACATCCGCAGTGGGCCAACGAGCAAGTCGGCCAGGCCGTGGAGCGTATTGGGTGTGTAGCGCTGCGGGCCGGATGGCGAGGTCGGCGTGCCAAAGCGATAGGCCGAGCTGGCAGCCACCTGCACCAGCAGGAAATGCACCGTGGCCACAAGCAACGGGAAGCCGAAGGCCGACATGACGAGCGGCCGGTCCATGGCCGCACGCCGCGAGAGCGGGGCGCCGCCCGTTCGCAAGGGGATGGTTTCTTGGTTGGCGCCTCGCGATCGCATAGCCATGGGGGAAGGATAGGCGCTAGCGGCGCACAATGGCAAAGCGCACCCACGTTCAACGCACTGCCTGATGAGTTGGCAAGGCTGCTCCCGTAGAATGCTCCCTGCTGTGAATGCTGGCTGCCTCGTGCTTGGGCATCGTGCGACGCTCGCCAGCAGCAGACGAACGTGGAGCACCGTGACAGGAGGGATGTGCTGTGGATCTTGGATTGGCAGGGAAAGTGGCGATCGTGGCGGCTTCGAGCAAAGGACTTGGACGCGCAGTGGCGATGACGCTGGCCCGCGAAGGCGCTCTCGTTACCATCAACGGGAGAAACGCGGAAACCGTTGCCGCAACCGCCGAGGAAATCCGCAGGGCGACTGGACAGGCTCCCCTTACCATCGTCGGCGACATGCGCAACCCCGATGATATTCGCCGCCTGGTAGCGGAAACGGTCGCCCAGCGCGGTGGGCTCGATATCGTCGTCTGCAATGCTGGAGGTCCTCCGGCCGGGCGCGTGCTGGATTTCCCGCAGGACGAGCCGTGGCTGGAGGCGATTCAGCTCAATCTCATGAGCACGATCCGACTCTCGCTGGCCGCGGTTCCCCATTTGGAAGCGCGCGGCGGCGGCAGCATCACCAATATCGTCTCGATTTCGGTCAAGCAGCCCATCCCCACGCTGGCGCTCTCGAACACCGCCCGCACCGCCGTCGTCGGGTTCGCCAAGACGCTCGCCGGCGAGCTTGCACCGAAGCAGATTCGCGTCAACAACGTCTGCCCAGGCTCGATCCTGACCGATCGCATCCGGTCGCTGGCGGCCAAGCGGGCGCAGGACACGGGCAAGACTCCGGAGGAGATCATCGCGGAAGATGCGGCAACGATTCCCATGGGCCGCATCGGCGATCCGCAGGAATTTGCCAATGTGGTTGCCTTCCTGGCTTCGCCAGCCGCATCGTATGTCACCGGCGCCACGATCCAGGTTGATGGTGGCGCCTTCCGCGGACTGATGTAGGGGTCAGGAGTCAGGGGTCGGGGGTCAGGGAAGCGACGAGCTTCGAGCAGTGAGCTGTCAGCCGTCAGGGGTTAGCCGATAGCAGGTAGCCGGTCGCCATCAGTCCGTAGGGGCGCGATGCATCTCACCCACGCCTTAGGCGCCGGGACGCGCGGATTTCCGCCGCCTGGCGGGCGATGCCGACCATCACGCGGACCGTGAGCGCGGGGCGAAAGTCCCCACTCGCTCGCTCCGCTCGGGACACGGCTCAGCCCCCATCGCGCGGGGCTAGAGCCCCGCGCTCAAGGTACGAAGCCCCCTCAAGGGGGCTACTGGACATAGTGTGCGGAGAACGATTCAGGCGGCTTTGCCGTGTCAGCGCGGGCCTCAAGACCCGCGCGATGAGCGGCGTCGCCCGCCGGGCATCTGCAACCTTGTGTCCTTTTGCACTATGGCTGGGCGCGATATATCGCGCCCCTACAATGCCTGACATCTGACGCCTAACGGCTGACGGCTGATGGCTGATAGCTCGTACGATCCCGCCTCGCTGGCTCGTTTGAACACGTAGAAAGGACATGTCATGGACACGACAACGCAGCACACCGCGGACGCGAGATCGCTCATTGAAGCAGCGCATGCCCATTGCATCTTCCCGCTCATCCACCAGGCAGACATTCGGGATTTCGGCCCGTCAATTTATGTGAAAGGCGAGGGAATCACGCTCACCGATCTTCATGGCAAGACCTATCTCGATATGATGAGCTCCCACACGCGCGCGAATTCCCTGGGCTACGGCAATGAGGAAATTGCTCGCGCGGTATCTGAGCAACTTCGCACGTTGCACTACGTCGGCACGGTTGCGAACGTTACTGAGCCGGCCATCCGCCTTGCCAGCAAGCTGGCCGAGCTAGCACCCGGACGCCTGTCGAAGGTGCTGTTCGTCAGTGGCGGCTCCGAAGCGGTCGAAGCGGCCATCAAGCTGGCGCGGCAATATCACGTCGCGGCAGGGCGCAAGCCACGCGCCTTCAAGATCATCTCGCGCTGGCATGCCTACCACGGCGCGACGATGGGGGCGCTGAGCGCCACCGATTGGCTCGGCACGCGGCATATCTCGGAGCCCGGTGTCCCGGGTTTTTCGCTGATCCCAGGACCGAGCTGCTACCGGAATCCGTTCGGGATGGACGACGAGGAGTACGCCGACTTCTGCGCGACGTACCTGGAGCGGCAGATCGAGCATGAAGGCCCAGAATATGTTGCGGCGTTCATCGCCGAGCCGGTCATGCAGGCGAATGGGGTGCAGATCCCGCCGAAGCGATACCTTGAGCGCGTTCGGGAAATCTGCACCAAATACGACGTGCTCTGGATCAACGACGAGGTGATCACCGGGTTTGGCCGCACGGGCGCATGGTTCGCGATCCAGCATTACGGATTAGAGCCCGACATCATGACGATGGCCAAGGCCCTGACTGCCGGGTATATGCCCATGGGCGCGGTGATCACCCGGCCAGAGATTGCTGACGCGCTGCCCATCTTCCGCCATGTCCACACGTTCAGCGGTCATGCAGGGGCTGCCGCAGCGGCTAACACGGTGATTGCTATTAAGGAGCGAGACGGCCTCATCCAGCGCACCAAGGAGAACGGGGCGTATTTCCTCGATGCGCTCAAGCAGGAGCTGGAGCCCTTGCCCATCGTCGGGCAGGTGCGCGGCCTCGGGATGTGGCTCGCGGT